>NZ_JBXWOX010000025.1:0-60393 GCF_059611125.1 Ruegeria sp. CDSB029 | reverse complement strand
TATTTTAAATAATAACTAAGCCAAATCGAAAAGCAGCCACTCGCGCAGGCGCAGCGAAAGGCAGGAAAGTCCGCAAACCAGACTTTTAGTAGATTTCAGCGAACGTCCGCTGCCGTTCAATGCAGACCATCAGGCGAAAATTCTCGGAATGACCACCAACAATGACCGCTATCCGTTCCTAAGCCGTCATCTGACTGAAAGACTCAGATGACTGCCTCGAGCCCAAACTGAACTTTGCCTCTTGGCGCAGCATCCTCCGCAATGGGCGGGAAGTGGTCATTCGCTGCGCCCGAGGCCAAGGTCTGCTTTGCTGCGCAATGCCAACAATCGTCGCGGCCTAAAAGAAGTTCTCTAAGCACTGATATAATCGATGCTAAGCATTTCAAGCTGTATGCGAAACGGCGCCTCCACAAACGGTCACAGCGATGCGCGCATTTGCTAATTGGTTTTCCTCAATCGAAAACAGGTCCTGTTCGAGAATGGCAATGTCGGCCAGATATCCCGACTTCAGACGACCCTTTTGATCCTCGTTGAACTCCAGCCACGCATTGTCACGCGAATAAGCGGAAAGCGTGGCCATAAGGCTTTGACGGTTGTCCTGCCAGGGCGATGGCAGCTCATTGCAGCTTACCGCTCCGGCAATCGTCATCATTGTGTCGACGGGAACGACTGGCCAATCCGTCGAGAAACAAATCTTGGCGCCACTCTCGCGTATTTTGTTCCACGCGAACGCAAAAGGGATTTGCTCGGTTGTCAGAATGTCTCCAGCCGAATAGGGAGAAAACAATCCTCCTGCGGGTGAATGCAATGGTTGAAGAGAGGCAACGACGTCGAGGGCTGCCAGACGGGGCAGATCCAAGGGGTCTATCACCTCGATATGCTCGATCCGGTGTCTGGAATCCCGTGCGCCGTTGGCACTGCGCGCTGCCTCGTAACCGTCCAGCGTGCGCCGAACGGCACCGTCGCCAATTGCGTGCGTGCTGAGTTGCAACCCCATTGCATCAGCACGAATGCAGGCTTCGTTAAAGTGTTCGGCACTGAATACAGCATCGCCGAGGCTTTCCGGCTTGCCCGGATACGGCGCGAGCATCAGTGCTGTGTAGCTGTCCAGCACGCCATCCATGAACATCTTTACGCGCCCTGACCAAACCATATCCGACGCAAAGCGACGGCGCATTTCATCGGCCTCTTCCAACCGATCCAGGGGGTCGGTGTTCTTGAGGTGCATGGGCACCTGAACACGGATCGGAAGGCGCCCCTCGGCCTCAAGTTCACTCAGCAGCTCAAGTTGGTAGAAGTTGCCGTCCATATTGTGCAACCCCGTGATCCCGTGGGATGCGCAGTGCTTCAAGCCACGCAGTATGACTTCCTTGTCAAAGGCGCGTTCCTCTGGTGTTGCGGGTGGCACGGGGTCCGCTCCTGTAACATACCCCAGAAGATCGCGCCCTCCCAGTTGCGACAGGCGCAGGACAGAGCCAAAAGCACCGGTTTCGTTCAGTTGACCTTGTGCGGTACCATCCCCAGCCATCACGATTTCCGAACCGGGGGGAACGACGCCGCCGTAAAGAATGCCCGCCTTTTCCAAGGCAATTGTGTTTGCCCAGACGGTGTGGTGGTCGGCCGACATTAACGCAACCGGGCGCTCGGACAGGATGCGATCCAGATCTTGCCGTGTCGTTGTGACGCCGGGGCCAAGAATTTCGTAGTTGGCGGCGACCCCCATAAGCAAAGGTTCGTCGGGGTGCTCGGCCGCAAAGGCTCGCAATGCGTTTGTCAGAGCATCCGCGCCCGTCGTTTTGCGCAGGTCCAACATGCCCAACTCGGCCGCTCCACCGAAAAGGTGGACATGGCTATCAATAAAGCCAGGCATGACGGTGCCGCCCGCAGCGTCGATGATTTTGGTTCCATTCCCAGCCAGAGTACGGATGTCGTCGGTGTTTCCAACAGCCACAATTATGCCGCCCTGAATTGCCAGGGCCGAAGCCTTCGGCGTGGAGTCGTCAAAGGTCAGGAGAGAACCGTTGAGGATGATCAGATCAGGTGTTGGCGACATGCGGCCTCTTGTGTCTGTGATGGTTTGAACTACTCAAGCGCGCGAATGATTGCCTCGCAGGCACGCACGGCATCGTGGCTAAAGGACTGGATCAGATAGTCGGGCCAGCTGGAAAGCTTGACGATAACCACGTCCGCGGTCAGGTCAATGAAGATCAGTTGACCAAAAACTCCGCGCGCCATGAACACGCCGCGCCTCGGGTCGTGAACCCACCAGAACCTTCGGTATGCCCCTTGAGGGGACAGCACGTCATACGGGTCACCGTGCTTTGAAGGGTCCGCTCCCGAACAAATCCCCGAAACCCAGCTTTCCGGCACTACTTGTCGGTCACCGACCTTGCCACCATCAGCCATCATGCGGCCAAAGCGGGCATAGTCCCGAAGAGTTGCGTTGAACCCGCCGTCAGCGAGTGCTGTCTTGGCGTCGTCTACGGTGAAAAAGCCCGAATGCACGCAGCCAATCTTTTGCCAGATCCGGTTGGACAAGAGCGAAGCAAGGTCTTCGCCGCTCACACGTTCCAAGGCCCAGGCGATGACATCCGTCTCAATCGAGCGGTAAGAAAAAGCCTGCCCATGGGGTCTTTCCCGGGGCAAAGTTAGAATAACATCCCGAATGGTAGGTTTGATTTCTCCCTTGCGAACCGGGCGCCAGCCCGACGCCACATCAACGCGTGTCATGTCACTATCCGGAAAGCCATAATCCTCGGTAAAGCGCACGCCGGATTGCATATCGAGCGCCTGATCCACAGTGCATCCGGCATAGCCGGTCCCAGCAAGTTCCGGTACGATATTGTCAAGCGGCTCCGAGAGGTCCAGCTTGCCTTCACCGTGAAGCACACCGGCCAGAGAGCCGATCAGGGATTTGGAGACAGATTGCCCCAAATGTGCGGTGTCCGGAGTAAAGTCGTTGGCATATATCTCGGTTAAAAGCCGGATGCCTTTCGACACTAGGAAGCCATCCGTGTAGCTCTCAGTCAGCCAGTTCCCGACCGATAGTTGGCGGTCGTCAAAGGTCTGAAACTCCGTATCCAGCAGGTCACGGGGCGCCTGTATCAGTTCTCGGGCATTCGGGCCCGGACGAACATCGACCGTGGGAAACAGACTACGCATGTTCTGGAAGGTCCAGCGGTTGAACGGGGCGAGGTCCCAGTTCTCGAGAGACGGGCGTTTCTCAGGCGGGGGCGGGAAACCCTGCATGATGCCGATCTCACGCGCTGTTTTGGGCCTCGTGCCGGATTTGCTGTTTTGCATTTTCCATGCTCCCGCAAGGCGACCCTAACAGGGGGCGCAGTCAGGTTAAAAAAGCTTTGGAAGGGGTCGGCCCGACCAGAGATAGGCCGACCACAGGTGACTTTTAAATTTATTGCTTAAGGCGGGTCCAAACCTTGTTGTACAGGTCCACAACGTCTTGGTCGCAAGGCTTCACAAAGTCGGGTACCGGCGCCCCTGCAGGCATCACGATTTCAGGCGCGTCGAGCATCTCGGCATCCATGAATGCCTCGGAACCTTTGATCCCGTTGGCATAACGCGCAAAGTTCGAGGTCATTGCAGCGTTTTCCGGGTCCATCATGAAGTTCACGAAGAGCTTTGCGTTTTCCATGTTGGGCGCGTCGGCAAGAACCGCGACGTTATCCATCCATCCGGTGAACCCCTCCTTTGGATAGGCGTACTGCAATGTCGGGCGATCCGCCCGGGCGCGCATGGCCGCGCCGTTCCAGCTTTGCGACAAGTCCACATCTTTCGATGTTAGCTTTTCGATCACCGCATAATCCATGGTGCGCCAGTCACCCTTGGCATTTTCGAGCAGTGCCATCAGCTCTTTCATCTGATCGGGATTGGAGTTGCAGCGCGGATAGCCTAGGTAGCGCAGGCCGGCGTTGATCACATCATTCATGTCATTCAGCATGTTGATACGGCCCTTAAGCTCTTCGGGCGTATCGAAGATCAGGCCAAGCGTGTCTATATCACCGCTGTAGACCGCGCTGTCGACCGTAAAGCTGGTCGTACCCCACTGATATGGGACCGAATACTTGCGACCCGGATCCCAGTATACATCAACCCAGTTCGGGTCCATGTTCTTGAAGTTGTCCATTTCGGAGGCGTTGATCTCGGCCAGTAAGCCTTCGCCTACCATGATCGCGATCATGTAGTCGCCAGGAACAACAACATCATAGCCGGTGTTGCCCTCTTTGACCTTGGCCAGCATGGTTTCATTGCTGTCATAGCTGTCCAGCGTGACCTCAATATCGTATTGGGCTTCGAATTTCTCGATCATCTCTGGGTTGGTGTAGTTTCCCCAGTTATAGATGTTCAGTTTGCCTTCGGCATGCGCTCCTGCCGCGCTGAGCGCCAGGGCCGAGATGGCTGCGGCTTTGAGAAGAGTGTATTTCATTTTGTCCTCCGTTGAGATTGATGGCGTCCCGCAGCAGCGCGGGCTTCTTGTTATTTTCGTTTGCGTTGCAGAAAGAAGGTCAGGGCGACCATGACTATGGTCACTCCGATGAGGATGGTCGAAACGGCGTTGACCTCTGGCGTTACGCCGCGACGGATTTGGCCCAGAATATAGATGGGCAAGGTGGTTTCACCCGGTCCGGCCACCAGAAGCGTGATAATGACGTCGTCAAGAGAGACTACAAAGGCCAGCATCGCCCCCGCCATAACACCGGGCATCAAAAGAGGCAGCGTCACATAGCGGAATGTCTGCCAGGGCGTCGCGTACAAATCGGCGGCGGCGGCTTCGTAAGTGACGGACAAATCTGACAAACGTGCGCGGATCGGCATGTAAGCAAAGGGCACGCAGAAAACTGTGTGGGCGAGGATCAGCCAGCCAATCCCGGTAACACCCGTGAGCTGGCGCAGGATCGAAAAGAAGGCCAGCGTCGCAATCGCCGTGACGATCTCGGGGATCATCAGGGGCTGGTTTATGAGCGCAATAGCCGCAGAACGGCCGCGATACACATCGCCGCGCGTTGTCGCCAGTGCAGCCATTGTGGCAATGATGGTGGAAAACATGGTCGCGGTGAGAGCAACCTGTACCGAGATCATTGCCGACCGTCGGATGTCATCGTTTTCCAAGGCCGCCGCGTACCAGCGCAAGCTGAACTCGGTCCAGCGCACAACAGAGCGGTTATCGTTGAACGAGAACACGATCAGGACGGCAATCGGTGCGTAGAGGAACAACAGAACCAGCCAGGACATGCCGGTGAACAGGGGTTGCCGGCGTAGTTCGCGCGCGTCTGTCGACGGCCGGAAGAGTGACGACAGTTTAGCCATGTCCACTCTCCTTCGAAGCACCTGCCCGCAAGCTGACAAGAAGCGCGATTAACACGACTGCCATCAGGATCAGTGCAGCAGCGGCGCCAAAGGGCCAGTTGCGGCCCGAACCGAACTGCAGGGCAATCAGGTTGCCGATCATCAGTTTCTTGCCACCGCCGAGCAGTTCCGGCGTGATGTAGGCCCCAAGCGCCGGGATCAGCACTAGAACGCAGCCCGCGACAATGCCCGGACGGGTAATCGGTATAATGATGTGGCGGAACACCTGCGTGCGTGTGGCATAGAGATCATGCCCTGCCTCAAGCAGCGAAAAGTCGAACTTCTCCAGCGAGGCATAGATCGGGAGGATCATGAAAGGCAGGTAGCTGTAGACCAGCCCGGCCAGTACCGCGCCATCTGTGTACAACATCTCGATCGGCTCGCTGATCAGGCCGATGTTCATCAGCGTCAGGTTCACAAAACCCTCGTCTCGTACGATCAGAAGCATCGAGTACGTACGGATCAACAGGTTCGTCCAAAACGGCAGAGTGATGGCGAACAGCCAGAAATTGCGTTGTTCCTGCGGACGGGCCGCAATGAAGTAAGCAACAGGAAACCCAAGGATCAGGGTTCCAATCATAGTGGTGATAGCAAGACCAAAGGAACGCCCGAAGATCTGAAGATAGGCGCTGTTAAAGGTCAGCGTGTCATCAAAAATATCCCGCTCGAACAGGAACTGCACATAGGCGTCGTAAGAGAACGTCCATTCAACGCCGCCATAGGTCCCGGGTTCAAGGAACGAGTAAACCAGGGCGATAGAGAGCGGGAACAGTCCAAAGATACCGATAATCCCGAGCGCCGGGGCCAGCAGGAAAAGCCGCGTTCTGCGTCTTTGAAGCGCGCGCTCGGCCTGCGCCGCAAGCAATCTCGACGCGGCGTCCGGCTGCGGGATATGTGCAACGCCGGCCATCAGTCTTCCAGCACATGCAGCATGGAGGTGTCACATTCGAGCCCGACGCGCGATCCGACGGGGCGCGGAGTGGAAACCTGGACGTGAACACTGACACCATCTTCCAGCCGCACAAGCATTTGCGACCCGGCCCCGAAATAGGTGCTGTCCACGACCTCGCCACGCAAGAGCGCTGTTTCGGCACTCTCCTCGACCACACGGATCGTTTCGGGGCGCAGAGCGACATGTACGGGGCCCGGTTCGAGCAAGGTGCTGGCAGCGTGAATCGTGAGTGGTTTGCCTTCGCCCAACCGGATTTTTGCCACGTCTCCGTCAAAGCCAAGCAAAGTAGCGTTTACGATGTTGGTGTCCCCGATAAAATCCGCGACGAACCTGCTTTTCGGGGCTGTGTAAATCTCTTCCGGTGTGCCGACCTGACGTACCGAGCCTGCCGACATCACAGCGATCCGGTCCGACATCGCCAGTGCTTCCCCTTGGTCATGCGTGACAAAAACAAACGTAATGCCTGTCTCATGCTGCAGTCGCTTCAACTCGCTCTGCATTCCTTTACGAAGTTTCAGGTCTAGAGCAGAAAGGGGTTCGTCCAGCAGCAGAACCTTTGGGCGCGGCGCCAGTGCGCGCGCCAAAGCCACGCGCTGCTGCTGCCCGCCTGACAATTGATCAACCCGGCGCGTTGCAAACTCGCCCAGCTGTACCAGGTCCAGCATCTCGGTGATGGTGCCGTCTATCTCGGCTTTCGGCCTTTTCAGCATCTCAAGGCCAAACCCGACATTGCGGGCCACACTCATGTGCGGAAACAGGGCGTAGTTCTGAAACACCGTGTTCACGGGCCGATTGTTGGGTGCCAGATGGCCAATCGACTCACCGTCCAGCGCTATTTCGCCTTCGCTTGGAAGCTCGAACCCGGCGATCAGCCGCAGTAGTGTCGTCTTGCCACAACCTGACGGGCCCAAAAGCGTGAAAAAGCTTCCTTCGGGAATGGTCAGCGACACGTCCCCCAGAGCCGTCACGGCCGCCTGACCTTCGCCAAAGCGTTTTGTCACATTCTTTACGTCGATCATGGTCTGATCCGGACACCCGCACTTGTTGATTTGTAGAATCAGCTTAGAGCCGGGAGACTTACCCTGTGAATACCTCCAAAGGGCGGTGTGATTTGTACCCCCAAAGGGGTACGACTAATCGTTCGCCGAATGCAGAAACATTGAAAACAGGGCAGACTGGGAAGATATACGCAGCTTTCTATAGATGTTCTTGCGATGCACTTTGATCGTCGCCGGGGAAACATCAAGCAAAAGCGCAATGGACTGCGTCGAGTGCCCGCGCAAAAGGAACTGCACGACCTCGATCTCCCGCTGTGTCAAACCTTTGCAAACCTTGTCGATGACCCCGTCGAAATCGACCTCGCTCTCGTCGAGTCGGCCTGAGGAGGGGTTGCGATGGAAGTGCTGCTCGCAAAGCGCCGATATGATCGGGTGCAAGTCTGTCAACCGTTCGACATCCCGCCGCGTGAACCGGGTTTTTCCCTCGGAAGGACCGAGAGAGAGAAACAAGGTGCCGTTTGCTATTGCTACAAACACCCCGATCTCGTCCGTCAGAAACAGGGATTTGTAGTAGATCCGAAAGTAGTCGGAATTGGCAAACCTGTCCGGTGTTACGTCTCTTAGTACCATCACTGGTTCGTGGCGTTCACCAATGAAACGAACAACAAACGGGTCCAGCAGCCAGGCGCGATCAAGCCATCGGTCGACAACAACCGAGCGACGTTCCGAACGCACATTGTCATAGACATGTTCGGGCGCTTTTCCCGGGTTCAAAAGGCTGACAAACGCGCCCTTGAACGAAGCTGCCTCGCGCATGAGGTTCAACAATTCCGGCATAAAACTAGATGTGCCTACAGCCCTGATCGCCCCGGCGACTTCTTCCGCGTAAGTTGGCTTTTCGGACTTTCCCAAGTATCCCACCTGGCTAAAGGGCGTTTCCTGCCCAATGTGGCTAGCCGGATTTAACTTGGCAACCTTTTCGCGCAGCTATCAGCCGGGAGAGGCGTTTTTTCGCATAGACTTGCTGAATCAAAGCTCAAAACCTATTCCGATACAAGATTTCAAATGTTGGAGAAGCGGAAGAACAATTACTTTAAACTAAATCTCTTTAAAGGCTTAACCTAATGATTAGCCGTCCGCTGACAATCTTACGCCAGTTCTGAAGAACTCTTTTTCGCCGCAAAGCATCGTGTTGCGGCTGAAACCAGTATGCTCGACGGAACCATGAACTAAAATCCTAGTATATCCAATCCGAGATTGCCGACTGTGCCAGCGTACCCGACCAGAGAGGCTTTTTCCTGTCGCTGGAGACGAACGCTCCACTATCAAAAGCTCACTTTGTGTTCGAAGCTGCCTTTCGCTGTCAATTGCACAAAAGACTGCTTTGGGCCGGGAGTTGTCGGTGACCTTTCAGCGATCAATGGCAGCATTGTCCGCTTCTTGCCTATTCAAACGTGGTGCAGCGAAAGCCCGGAATGTCCAACGATAAGAGTCCGTCCCAATCGGAACAGACCCCACATTACTCCAACCCGGTGGTCTCGCTGTTCCCGGCAACACATTCACCAGCGCGAACAATAATCTATAATGTCTTCCGTCGTTAAAGGCTGTGACCATCATCTTCATGAACGTGGGTGGCCTGTTCGCGGGTATGGGCAATCTCCTGCACCACAGCGGCAATCTTGCTGGATGAAACCTGGTGCAGCTCACCGACAACGGCCTCGGCGCGCTCGTAGCTGTCTGGTACGCCTTGGCTGTTAAAGTGGGCGGCAGCGGTGGAAATATCCGCGTCTTTCCAAGTCGCCGTTGCGCCAACTGAAACGCTGTCATGATCGTTGTAGCGAGCCAGGAACTTGTTTCCATCGAGTCCGAAGCTGTTGGCGGTTGCAACAATGTCGTCACGCACTGCTAGCCATTTTTCGGCCTCGGACGGGTCCAGGTTGTCCAACTCGGCCGCATTCATGGATGTGGTGTAACTGTCGTCAGCAACAGTGTACGCCTGCAGGTCGGTGTCGTATGGGCGTAGCTCGGCAACATCGCCCTTCAGCTCTCCGATCTGCACGTCCATTGCGGCACGCAGATGCGGATCTTCGACCTCACGTGCAAGAGCCTCCATGTTCTCGATGGAGTTCACAATGTCCTTGGTCTGCTGTTCGTAGTTCTCGAAACCGGCCTGACCCAGAGCGGATTGCATATACTGAACATAGCGATCACCGGGCGACTGGTAGTCGTCGGAATCCTGAAAACCTTTGTCGCCGGACAGGTCAGCAAGGGACGAATAGTAGGGATGATACAGGTCGTATTCCTGAGCATCGTTCATGTGCTGAGAAACCAAGGCCTGCATATCGTTCAGATCAACCGGCTCCCCCGACCGCTCCGCAGCCTCCAATTCGATTTTCAGTTCTTCGACCAGATTTTGTTGCGCCGTGTGTTCGTCAACACGGCGGTTGGCCTGGTCCTCGATGTCGAAGCTCTTTGAAGCGATGGCTGCACGATCAAAGCCCATCGCCTGCTGTTCTTTCTTGATGATGTCGATCTGCTCTGAAACGCGATCCTCGCGCGCGGCGGATTGATCAAATTGGGAATAGGGTGCGAAGTGTTCAACTTCGTTCAAAAGATAGTCTGTACGCGAAACCATAGTTTTCCTTTGCGAGTTGATGGATAACTCAGTGATGGATCTGCTCAGAGCATTGGCGCACTCTTCAGGCAGACCGGGTGAAGTCCTATAGGCTGTGACCGTCATCGTCACCGTGCCCTTGCAAGAGCGGGTGCGTTGCGTGGGCGTGAACCTCTGAGAGTTCTTCTGAGATTGCGATGATCTTGGAAGAAGCAAGCTGGTGCAGCTCGTCGACAACGGCCTCTGCCCGGTCGTGGCTATCCGACAATCCTTGAGCCTGGAAGTGGGCTGTGGCGGTCGAAATGTCGTCGCTGCGCCATCCCATTGTTGTGCCCAAAGTGACGTTCTGATGATCGCCAAAGCGGGCAACGAACGCCTCGCCATCGAGGCCGTAGCTGCTGGCTGTGTCGGTGACTTCCTTGCGGATCGCCGCCCACTTGTCGGCCTCTGGATAGTCCAGGACATCCATTTCAGCGGCACTCATTCCCATCATCGTTGAATAGCGGCGGTCCTCGATGATGAAGGCTTGCAGGTCCGGATCGTTGGTGCGCAGATCCGCAACGTCACCCTTCAGCTCGCCAATCTGAATGTCCATTGCGACACGCAGATGAGGGTCGTCAACCTCACGGGCCAGCCCTTCCATCTTGTCGATGGATTGCAGCAATTCTTTGGTCTGAGACTGGAAGTCCTCATAGGCCCCCTCGCCCAAGGTGTCCTTCATATAGACCTCGTAGCGGCGTGCTGCCGGGGCATAATCAGCGGACGCCTGGAACTCCTTGTCATCGACAATATCAGCAAGGGCAGACAGATACGGATGGCTCTGTTCGTTGTCCCGAACGTCGCTGATATGGGCATCAACCTGAGCCTTCAACTCGGGCGTGATTGTTTCTTCAGAACCACCTAATTCGATGTGCCGCCGCAAGTTACTCATGACTTCGGGCGACACATAAGACGGGTCTCCCGGCTCACCGTAATCATCAAAATGATGGGCTTGGTCCAATAGATGTTCCATTCTCGATACCATAGGTTCCTCTCCTTCAACGAGCTTGATGGCAAACTCTTCGATCCGGTCTTTGATGGCGTTGGCGCGCTCATCAAACAGATCCGACATTCTTGCGATGGATAGTGTCATCACATCGGCGGCCATGTCGCGGGCCGTAACTTCGACGTCCGGAGTGGTTTCAACAACCGACATTCCGGCCTGAACTTTCCACGTATCGGTCTCGACTTCCTGCCGCAAACCGCGCTCAAGGCGGGTCGTTGCGGTCAGCTCAATTCCGTATTCCTCAGCAACCTCGACCTGGATAGAGCGCTGGACGTCGATGTTCATTTCGCTGCTCATACCCATAGCCAACCACTGCCCATGTTCGACGCCTCGGTTGTTCACAACGATGTGGACATGGGGGTTGTCAGTGTCGTTGTGGAAAACAGTCAGGTAGTCCCAGGTATCGCCAAAATCACCGCTGCCAAATAGCCGATCTGCGAACTCCAAACCGGCCTCATGAGCGGCGTCCGGATAGGTGCCTTCGGGAAAAGAAACGATCATGTGACGGGTGTAACCGTAGTTGGTTTTCCCGTTGAAATCCTCAGCCCAAGTCTCGATCAATTCACTGACCTGATCCGCATCGAGCGGGGTCACGCCATTATCTCGAATGTCCAAGACACCCTCTGCCCTGACAGTCAGATAGTTGATCTGCCGGCGCAGCTCATGCGCGTTTTTTACCCCACCTTTGCGGACGTGTTTCACAACCGCCTCGGGCTTTCCGACCACGGCACCAAGCCGCGCCTTGATGGATGAGGCCCGCGAGATCAGGAACTTCATACGCTTAGCTGTCTGCAGCTGCTGATTGATCCGCTTGGAACGATCGACACCTTTCTGAGCCTCACGGAAGGCAAGTTCCAGGAAGTCTCCGGCTGTCAGACCGTGGGCTGCGGCGTTCATTCTTCAGGTGCCCAATCGTCGTCACGCAAGATCCGGCGAATGGCGGATTCTGGCTCTCGGTTTCGGCGGGCCGCTGTGATCATCGCCTTCAGGTCTTGCCGGTGCTGGATGATCGCGCGATGGAGATTTTCGACGTCGCGGCGGTCGTCATCCGTCCAGATCACCGTGCCGCGCTTGGCCGATTTCGCAAGCTGATTGAGGTTGGTGTACCCGCCCTGAACCTGCCGCAAGTGCTTCTGCCAGAGATCCACAACAGCAGGGTCGGGATCGAGATAACCGATCAACCGATAGATCAGACGCTGGATGATCTGATTGCGGCTCTTGGCTCCCAGCACACTTACAGCTGCCTCCAAACGCTCCAGCGCATCCACTGGCAAGCGTACGGAAAAGACAGTGGTATCGGCGGGCTTGCTCAATGCATACCTCTGGTTGTATTTTCAGTTTGTAACACAACTACCTTATCCTGTCATACTCTCCAAGAGGAAACCGGGGGTGATTTTAGAAATCCGCATTTTCTAAAATTGCCCTCGGAACAGTTTTGCTCTTGGAGGCAATCTCCACGCCGGGAAAAGGGTCCCGCCCCTTTTCCAGCCAGCAGGCGTGGGTGCCGGTGGACTGGCGCAGGGCAATCACGCAAAGCGTGGGCTGCCCCGAACAGCGCCCGTCACATACCGGCACGTTCAAGGTCAGTATGGCATTATTCGCGCGCCTCAGCGCGCTCTGTTTCCCGCCGCTCGCGCGGCGGGTGTAGCAGGGGTGCGAACTGCCGCGTTAAGGCAGGGCAGAGTCCCTGCCCGGTCTTTGGACCGCGCGCCACGCATGGCGCATATGTGCTCCGGCCTCTGGCCGGAGCAGAAGAAAGGGCGGCTTGCGCCGCCCTGCCCTCTCGTCATTCGGTGACGGGCTCGTCATCGGTGCGCTTCGGGAAGGCCACCATCTCAACGCCGGGGAACATGCTGTGCTTGACCTGGATCGAGGTGATGTTGCCTGTCTCATCGGTGTTGACGAAGAGAACCCCGCACCGATCCCAGAAAGTCTTGCCTTCTTTTTCACCTGTCTTGACGTTCAGTTTCAGAGTTTGAGTTGCCATTGGTAGATCCTCGCTATGACGTGTTTCGATGAACATGAGAAAAGCGGGCATCAAGGGGATGTCAGCAGGGAATTTGGTCCGCGCGGAATGCGCCGCAGGCGCAGGGGAATTTCCCTGTTTAAGCGCGGCGCCCATGTCGGGCCCCGCGCGTCTTCCCCGACTGCCCGCTTATGTTCATCCCTTCAGAAACACAGCAGCCGAGGATCTTCTAAGGCAAGGGGTTTGAACCTGTCAGACCAAGTGACAGGAAGGCAAGAACTCTGTGACCGCTGCGGGCGGAACGTCTGAGAAATGTGATGTCTTCGATGGCGGCAACATCACCTCGGTTCATCACAGGCGCAGTGCTCAATTCAAGGTGCGGGTGGCCTTTCTGGATCGGTGTGACCTTCGCAGCAAAGGAGGGAGGATCACCGGTGGCAAAAGTCGCGCTTTTCAACGGGCGGAGGCCAAAGACAGGACGGTCCGGCCCTGATCCGCGCTTGCGTGGATCAGGTTAACAGACGGACTCAATTTAGCGGGGCGGGTTGGGCAAAAGACGGCAGCAAACACTTGAGTTTGAGCCTCACAGCCCAAGAAGAACCGCCCGAACCTAGGCTTTCGACGCGGTCGAAAGGAACAGCCAACGATCACGAAATATTTCACTTAGCATTCAGCGGCCAAATCTACTATCCGCCGATTCATGGCTTACAATTACGACAAACTCTATGGTGAACAACCAAACGCACTTGGCGAACCCACACAGGTATTCGTCGACTTTTTTGATCAGTTTGATCAAACCGGCGCGCGTGTTCTCGACATTGGCTGCGGTCAAGGCAGAGACGCGCTGTTCATCGCCCGGCTTGGTCACCATGTCGTTGGCGTGGATATTTCTCCAAACGGCATCCAGCAACTGATCAGCGCGGCCAAATCAGAAAAACTTGTGGTGGAGGGCACTGTGGCTGACGTCACCGCATACGTGCCAAAAGGCAAATTTGATGTGGTTTTGATAGACCGAACCTTACATATGCTCTCCGAGGCATTGCAGAAGACCGTATTGGAACGGTTGCTCAATCATGTCGAAGATGGCGGCTGGCTTCTGATCGCTGACGAGGCATCCAACATCAAAGGGTTCAAAGACGTAATCCAGTCTCACCAATCAAACTGGAGTACGGAGCTTTCCCAAAAGGGATACTTGTTCATCCGAAAATCTTGAGCGCACCCGGATTTACAACAATGGCTGGCTAATTGGACGCAATGCTTGTTCACGCATCCAAACACAAGATCATTCCGTATTTCGAACCCCTGCTCCTATCAGAACAGGCATGACCTGCTCCTCAGATTTGAACTCGAAAATCCGTTCGACCCGAATTGAACCAAGCGTTGCCGCCTCCAGCGCGGCCTTCATTTGATTCGGCGTCAACCCAAATCCGTCATCATCTGACGCATGCCAATCCCACTGAACGAAATGTCCCCCCTTGTTGAGCAAACCCGCCAGCACCGCCACAGCGCCACTGTAGTCTGGGAGAAAGGCGCACACGGAAGACGCGCAGATCAAATCGAAATCTGAAAACCCGTTCTCGAGCCCCGAAACATCTCCAGCCAGAATATCTCCATGAACTGCTCTAACATTGTGCAGCTGCTTTTCCTGCAGGACGGCAATCATATTCTCCGAGGTATCAACTGCGACAACTTCCTCCACAAAAGGCGCAATTTTTTCCGCCAGCAATCCGGTGCCACATCCAAAGTCGAGCACGCGCTTTGATCGCCAGTTCTTCCCGCGAATATCCAAGTGCTCGTCCAGCGTGGTGAAAGCGCGACTCGCGTAGCGTCTGACGTCGTCATTGTCGTCCCAACCATCGGCATAGTCGTTCCAGTCATCGGTCATGTTGCTTGTGTTTCCTTGATGGTTTGCACCGGCTCCAACACATGTGCGCTGGGGCAGACGCATCGATACGAACGCGCGACATTGGCTAGGTTGGCGAGAACAGTCAACATGGATTTGGAACGGCATGTGGAGGGAATAGAGGCGACCTCGGCAAGCCTCTGCCGACGTCTAGCACACAAGAAAGAGGCCCACCGAAGCGGGCCACAAGTTTAACCGAAGGAAAGTCTCGAGGTATTGAAGTCAGGCTAACGCTTGCGCGCACGATCAACAACACCATCGGCTGTGATCGTGGCAATGCGATCCTCGGTGCGCCGGGTCATTTCCACGCCGTCTCCTGTCATATGCGCCTCAGCAAACTCGGTGAACTTGAAGATGCTGCCATCCGCTTCCACATGGGTTTCATCTTCCGCCGAGCGGCGTTTCACCGAACCGTCATGCCGGATTTCAATGATCGTGTTATCGGCCATCCGGACCGTCACGGAATGCTCATCCACGGCCACGCCCTGCCACCACATATCTGCATCGCGGCGTACAACAATGCGGTTTGGGTGCAGCTTGATCTGAACATCGTGTGCGGTTTCCGGATCAGCGGCTTTGACAACAACAATCGCTTCCTGCGCGCTGGGGTCGTTATGGATCGACGCGCTGCCGTTCTTGGGCGGCCAAAGCTTTGGCTGTTCGCGCGGCTTGCCCTTTTGATCCGTATGGAACCCAACAAACATCTGCGCGGATTTCCAGACGCGGCGGGCCGCTTTCTCGGGCTTGTTTGATGAGGTGTCCATGGGTCTTTCCAAATCCAGTTTTGCGAAGTGGTTGCTTTCAAAAATGAGCCGGGTGGCCGACCTCTGATAGCTATGCTCGACGGGGTGTTCGCGCAATGCCACTTTGAGTTTTCATCACTGAGGCTGACACAGCTAGGGGTTGATAGACAGGGCGCAATGCGCCCTGCCCTGCCGGGATCAGAAGCAATCCGGCACCCAAGCGTCGATCCGGGCTTTCTGTGCCTCGGTCACACCAAGTGCCGCCTGATGTTCTTTGTCATTGAACAGCTTGTGCATCGCTTCGTTCTTCGCGCCTTTCTTGGATTTCGCAAAGGCTTTGAACATGTCGGTGTCACCATTCAGGTCCAGCAGGTCTTTGTAGAGATCATCCAGTTGCCAACCTTTCAACCGTTTGAAGCAATTCTCGGCCGACGGGGTCCAGATCGCGCGCATGTCTGCTCCAATCTCAGCTTCGATCTCTGCCATGAACTCCGGGCGCTGGGTCAGGAACCGCCGGGCCAGAAAACCTGTGATCTCCCCGTTGCGGGTCTTCTTGCCCAATTCGCGAAACGCGTTGAACGCCTCCACGCTGCCTTGCGCGGCCATCTCTTGGAACTGTTCATGGGCTGCCTCTGCCGCCTCACCCCGTTCTCCGCCGAGACGTGGGTCAAGGATGAACTGGTCGTCGATCTCGGGCGTGTTCCGCTCGGCACCACCATAGCCAAACCCAAACAGGGTGCTGGTCAGACCGGAGGCCGGGGTTGCGGAGAAGGCAAACAGGCTCAGCACATAATCCGGCTTGTCCAGCAGGGCCGTTTGAACCGCCGCCAGCCGGATCGCCACCATATCGTCGATAAACTTCTGCGAATAGGCTGGTTTTGGTGCCTCCTTGATCTCTGGTTTTTTGACCGGGGCCAGAACACCGGCCTCAATGGCGGCTTGCACATGTTCTGCCGCGACATAGGCTGATGATGTTTTGATTTCGCCACTGTTGCCGACATAGACAAACACACCGGACAGTTTGCGCTGATCGTCGGAATAATACGGCGCGGCATAGTCCTCGAGCGCGGCCAGCTCCTTTTCGCCATCCGCGTCCAGAGCTTCACCCTCATAGAGCTCGGCAAGTGCGTCATACCGCTCGGCCTGTATTTCGGTGAACTCTCGACTCACCATCTCCAGACGGTGCATGCCTTCGCTTCCCGAAAATCCATACGGAATGTAGCTGTCTTCGTGGGTCTCCACCCAGTCCCAGCCTTCCGCTTCGCGCAGTTTCGCTGCTTCTGCCGCCAGTTTCTCAGCAAACAGATGATCCAATAGCACGCCGTCATTGAACAGGGTTTGATCGGCAAAGAGATCAGCGGTGACCGTGCCGCCTGCTTCTACATAGGCCTCCTGCCCCACAAACACGGCCTTGCGGTTGGTGCTGCTGACAGCTTCCGACGTCAGGGCCTGTTTCACATCATGCTCACTAAACCACCTGCATTCCTTGGCCTGTTCCAGCACGTCCAGAATTTTCTCTTCCTCGGTGCTGACGGTCATGGCCTTGGCCAGTCCCATGCTGATCTCACCAGCTTTGAGCGCGTCCAATACGGCGGCGGGCAGATCGGCAAGCGCGAGGCGGCGGCGCACATGGGCTTCGGTCACGCCAAACGCATTGCTGATCTTGGCAACAGACAGGGATTTCTCGGCCATCTTGCCATAGGCGCGGACCTCGTCCACCGGGTCCAGTTCTTCGCGGGCCGTGTTTTCCGCATTGGCCCATTGTTCGGCCACAAAGGGATTGTCGGTGACCTTCACGGGAACCTGTGCCAGATCGACCCGTTCGGTCACGGCGATATTCAGAGCCCGCAGGCGGCGGCCACCGGCAACAATGGCGACTTTGCCATCTGCATCCCGCAGGCCACTGAGGTTCTGGATCAGTCCGCACATGACCAGACTGTCGGCCAGCAGGGCGATGCTTTCCTCCGTGACCTCCTGTCGTGGGTTCAGATCAGACAGGTAGAGATTGGACAGTGCGACGGTTTCGATGGTTTCCGGTGCGGTGAATGTTTCGACTTTGCTCATGGGGCAAATCCTTGTTTGAGTGTTTCGCTTCGTGTTAAGGGTGCCCTACCCCTTCCGGGGTAGAGCGGGGCCGCTTACGCAGCTGCGTGTTGTTTCAAGAAGGCGAGGCCGATCTTGGCGGAGAGACCTCCCTTCTTGACCAGCTCAACGGCTTCGCGCCGTCGTTGCTGCAAGGTTTCCTGACTTATTTTCATCACCCCCTTTCCGAGCTGCGGTGGAAATCAGTATTCGCTAGGGCACATGATGGTCAGGACACGGCGGGTCACTGTGGGATCAAACGGGCGGTCGCAGCCGTATGTGTAATCCGCGTCATAGAGGTCGATTTTCCAGAACAGCTTCTGGCCGCTGACCGTCACCGTTCCGAACGTGTGATCGCCATAAGGGTCATTGCCTTCATCAAACTGGTCATCCATTGCCACCGCCTTCAAAGCCGCGGTCTGGAACCCCATCCCTTCGCCTGACACACCGGGCGTGACAAAAACCTGTCCCTGAATGCCCTTGGAGTGCATCTCAATCGCTGCGTTCGGATCGATCAGGGCTGTCCGAAACAGGTCATTCTGGGCAGCGATTTCCGTCGCCTGAAGGCTGGTGTCACTCTCGATGTCATTTGTTGCTTCAATGTCCAAAACCGTCTCTCCTTTTGTGGTGCGACCTCCGGGGCTGGTCCCCTTTGGTGCTGGTTTTGAGCCGAGCCCTGAAAGGGCGTCGTCTCTAAAACCTGCCCCGTGGCGAACGCGGAGAGGGGCGAGACAGGACAAATCGACAAGAGTGGTGCGGCCCGCAGCGCCCCGCGCGAGGACACGGTCTTGTCTATTTGTCTTGTCCGAGGGGGGAGGCCGCGCCTTCCCCCTGACATCGGGTGGCGTTTGGCTTGTCCAAATCCCGCCTGACCAACAAAAGAAGCCAAAGGATCTTTGATCCTGCGGGAGCGCAAAAGGGATCTAATCCCGAATGGGCAGATCACCGCGGCATGGACCGACCATGACCCAAAGCCCCTGCCCCAGCTCGAATGAGACGGGTCAGGGGCTACTGCGTCAGGGAGATCATGCTGGGGTGTTCTGGGTGGAAGCCGATATGTCGGCTGGAACCTCGAGCCCGGTCACGAGACGACAGGCTCGGGATTTGTCAGGGAAACAGTGTACAGCCCGAAGTCACTCACCGACCGGGACGTACCCTCGACGGCGCTTTTGCTTTTCGAGGTTATGGAGTGCATCAGCAGCCTCGACTTCGTCATCATAAGTTACCATCATGGCTTGTCCGTTTGTGCCGATACGTCCCCAAGTACGAAGAACGGAAACTTCGCCAAAAAGCGTCGGCTGCAACTCTATTCCATAGAACCGCGCCATGTTGACGTCCGGGTCCACATGGATCAGGTGGACAGGTTTGGTTGCCGTCAGTTCCATGACGCGATTGTCGGTCAATTTGGCTCGTCTGTCCAATGACTTTGCAAAACGAGGTGACCGGGATCTCACACCCAGTCACCCAACTGACGTCAGGTCGTCGGCATCAGCGCTTTATCACACCGTGTTCCTCATAAGCGTTCAACAGCATTTCCACATACTCGGCGGTATTTGCCGTCATTCCGCCTAAATCAGGCCAGGCGAATGGTTCCGAGAACAAGGAAATCTCCTGTTCGACCTCGAGCCCGAGCTTCGTGGCAACCGCCCGCGCAGAAGTCGGCTCCTTGTCCTCAGGCCAAAGCAATTCGTCAAAGGTGATCCAAACAACCTCTCCGTCGATCAGACTTATTTGTGCGCGAATAGCGCCAAGCCGTTCGTTGACTGTAGTCGCGTCCTCAAGCAATGCGCAGCGAACCAGAGTTGCAACGGTTTCCTCATCCAAACGCAGTGTAAGCCGCGGTTCCACAATCCTTATTTCCGGATTCTGCCTTTGCGCCACATCTGGAGTCTGAACTGGCTCCCCAGGAAACTGGTCATCAAATGGTACCGGATGGATATTCAATGGGTGAGTGCCACAGTTGGGACAATGCCAGTAGTTTTCAGCCGCTTGCGAGCCCGTGATCTGTGCATCGCAACTGTGACAAAACCATGTTGCGGCGTCGCCACGCCCCAAAGGATGCCGTGCTACGCCATCAAGATCTGCTTTTGTTGATCTTCGAGGCCAATCAACCGCCATCTGTGCGCGCACTCTATTGCTGCGCGCCTGAGCGATCTCAAGAAGTTGGGCAAGAAAGTTCGGATCATTTACCGGGCTTGTTTCTGAATAGCGCTCGTCAATTTCAACAATAGGCGCTTCAAGCGGAGCCTCAGGAATCCGTAAATCCCAACCCTTTCCTGAAGCTACAACATCACCAAGACTGTCTCCAATCTGGTACCAATGACCGCAAAGCTCCCCCTCTTCAAATGCTGGTTCGAAGGAGAATAGGGTATCATTGTTGGTGGCATCACCGTTTGCCTTTGCACCAGCATCGCATACAAACGCTTCAGCTTGCTTGAGATCGTCTTCGGTTGGCTGCCATTCAGCTTTCACAGCATCAGTCAGTGCTTTCCAGTGAGCAAAACCGAGCTGTACTGCGATAGCGTTCAGAGCTTCGTTGTGGGCCATAGTGGTCGCTCGCGCGTACCGCTTCCCCAACACTTTTAACTTCTTCATGTAATAATCTGACATGTGTCATCTCCTTTTGGATCTGACTAGGTGCCCGCTACTAATCTTTCCGCGCAGTAGACGCGGAGGCGCTAATATTATGCTGAAACGCTGCTTAGCTTTGCATGGCGGGCACACCGGCCTGCGTGAAGGCCAATCACTGGGTATGACTTCTATAGCGTATCGTCAAGCACCTTAAATGGTCGTTCAACAAATTCGAAATTGGCCACAAGATTGGCTCGGTTGTCGATCCGCTCGGCGTCGATTTAGTCAACAAAACCCTCTGTGTAGTACCAATTCAATAGCTAGAGCATGTGGGATCCAGGCGCGACGACATAGAACTCAGGAATTTTGACTGTACTTACGTATTCAAGGACTTCACGCGTTGGGATAACGAGAGTTGATTGGCCCTTGGGGGCATAGCAGTTCTTCCCAGATTTCGCATACCAAGCAGTTCCTCCCCAACCGCCGCTATGCTCGGTATAAAGGCGCCCTGCACTCGGCTTGGTACCGGTGACTTGAGCAACCTTCAAATCCAATAACCCACCTTGAGTGCTGCGGATTACAACCTGATCGCCTTCGTTGACGGATCTCAAATACTGTTCGATCTCGTGCTTGGTCTGTGTGCTAGAAGGATCGACTTTGGGTGTTTTCATAAGGAAATCTCTTCTGGAAAAGAACTTTGGTTGGTCAGGCTATCGAAGACGATTTCTGTCGGCTGAGCTTCACAGTTCCAATACGGCAATCTTGGTGACCAGTTCAACCAGCAACAGGCCCTCATTAGACTCATTCGGCCCAAAGCTGACACCAGAAGTGTTCGACCTATGGCAATCTATTTCCGTTCAATTCAGACATTCACCGTGCATGGAGAACAGGGCCGCTGTATTCCTGCCTGCCATTTCTCCTCAGCCAGAAAAACGGCAGGTCCAATGTCAGAACCAGAATGAAACCGAAACTCAGAGACCGGTAGACGGTTCAAAGCTGTGCAGCTCGAAAGTTCTCTTTCCATCGGCGCTGAACTTCTGGATTGAGTCCCCGACACGCAGCACTGTCATGCAGCGATAGCGCCCCTTGTCAGCAGCCATGGAAACGCAAACCTTATCTGTATCGGTGATGGCAAATGCACCAGCACCATTCCATCCACCGTTCGTAAGCTCTCCACTCACGATATTGTTCGGGTCATAGAAAAAACGGAATCTCTTCTCGCCTGACGTGGCTGCGACAGTGTTTCCGATCAGCAGCTCTGCGATCTGATCGGCATTTAGGCGCTCGGCGCCCTTATCCAACGCCGCCTCAAGATCCGTTTCAGCGAATGCAGTGCTTCCCGTCAGAGCGACTGCGGCCGCCACGCAAAGTGTTCTTAATAGTGCCATATCCAATCTCCTTATTGCATTGGGTAATGCTGCGGAGCGCTAACCCCCGAAAACGCTACACCCGAAGAACGCGCCGGGCTTGATCGGAATCTGATTTTTTCTGACATTCCTCTGACAATCCGCAAACTTCGTTGAGCCAAGGACATGGCGGAGTGTAGGTTTCAGTATGTACCGTTTTTTAGAGTTCCAACTTGATCCGACACAGGGATTGAACCGCTGTGGCGAACGGGTTGCTCTGGAACCTCAGGCCCTGCAATTGCTGGAATTTCTCGTCAGAAACAGAGACAGGATTGTTAGCAAGCAAGAGATTATTGATGAGATTTGGGGCGGCTCCGCGATCACGGATGCCGCGCTGAACACGCGCATTCGGTCCGTACGCAAGGCCTTGGGCGACACTGCGGCAAGTTCTGGCTACATCAAGACCTTTCCAAAGCGCGGGTTCCAATTTGTGGCTCCGGTTGCATCGGATGACCCGCCTGAGCGCATTACCCAAGCGCACAAACGTGGCGTTCTTGTTGCGGGTGGTCTCTTAGCTTTGGCAATCGCGTTGCTGTCGCTCTCCATATTTGCCGACCGGCAGCGATTGCCGGACACCGGGAAACCCTCTTTGGCCGTTGTGCAATTTGACAATATCGGGGACGAAAGAACGGGTCAGTATTTCGTCGATGGTCTCACCGACGACCTGATCGCGCATTTGTCGCGCAACCGGGAACTGTTCGTTGTGTCCAGCGCAACGATGTTCTCTTACGCGAAGGATCAGGCAACCCCGATCGAAATAGCTCGCGACCTCGGGGTTGGCTATGTTGTCCGCGGCAGCGTCCGCCGCGCCGATGGTCAGATGCGCATCAGCGGAGAACTTATTGATGTCGACAGCGCCGAAACCATCTGGGCCGAGGTATTTGATCGTCAGGTAACGGATGTCTTTGATGTTCAAGACGAGATCAGCCGGGCCATCGCCGGCCAGTTGTTGCCTGAGATATATCAGTCCGGCGAAGTACGGTTGCAGGAAAAGCCGACCAAAGACATGGGTGCATGGGATCTGTATTTGCGCGGCCGGGCGCGGCAGGCAGTATTTTCACAAGAGGCCCAGCAGGACGCGGTGACTTTTGCACAGTCCGCCATCGCAGCCGATCCGGAATTCGCGGCAGCACACAGCCTATCGGCCCGCGCGCTAGGAACGATATTCTTCTTTCAGTGGTCGGATGCCCCTCAGGACACGTTGATTGCCGCGACTGAGGCCGCCAAGCGAGCAATTGAACTGGACGATCAGGACGCGCAAGCACATGCGGCCCTTGGCTATATCTACCGCTTTACCGGAAAGGCCGATCCAGCCATCGCAAATCTCGAACGCGCTGTCGTCCTCAACCCCAATGATGCGCGTATACGGCTGGAATTGGCGCATACCTATGACTGGTTCCGCATGCAGGACCTCGCCCTGCCCGAGATAGAGATGGCAATCAGGCTAAGTCCACGCGATCCGATGTTGCAAAACATGTACTTCTACCAGGGTCACATCCTTTTTCACCTGGAGCGCTACGAAGAGGCGTTGGACGCTGCCCGGCAGTTGGGCACGGTGGCAACAAGCAATACTTGGCGGCTGTTTCATCACTTGTTGAGCGCGGCCACTCTTGCCGAGATGGGTAGGGAAGACGATGCCCAAGAGGCCGTCAAAGATGCGCTTGAGATCAACCCCAAACTGTCAATCTCAGCGATGCGGAGGCAATTTGCAGGATCGAAGAACCACCCCGAAAACCGACGGATCTGGCTGGCAAGCCTGCAAAGAGCGGGCGTGCCCGAATAAGAACCGGTGCCAGACTTAGCACCACACTATGCCTTACCGCCCCCCTGTCAGTTAATCTGCACTATCCTGAAGCGGTGCAAACCGTCCCTCGGGCATGTCCACTGCCCTGTATGCTTCCACGAAAGGCAGTATGTGTTCATCCGGGCGTGCAAAGCGCCGATACATCCAGACAATGTCAGCAATTTTTATCCCCGGACGAATTTTGTTCAGCCTGTCCCGCGCGGAAATGGCGGCCTCGTGCGGACCCAGTTCAGCCAGAATTGCAACCTCGATGGACACCGACCACCAAATATCCGGCTGTGCCCCCTTGCGATAGGTGCTCAGCGCCGTTTCATAATCTCCGTTCAGGAAATGATACTCGGCGAGCGCCTGATACCAGTTCGGGTCTGATGCATTTGGGTCCAACGCAATTGCATTTTCAACAAGAGCAGCGCCCAATTCCAGACGCCCGGACCAAATGAACTCATAGCCGATCTGCCCTTGCAAATAGCGGTCTGTCCCCAATGCCAGCGCCGTTTCGGCCGACGAGAAGAATCCGTCAAGATCGCGCTGAATCTGAAGTACAAGCGCCAAAAGGAAGTGAGCGCGCGCAGAATACGGGTTCAGAGACACTGCGTTCCGCGCCGCCTCTTCCGCACGTTGGATTTTCTCATCCTGCGTCCCTGGATACAGCCCGGTAAAAAGCTTCACATCCGTCAGCAGTGCCTCGGCCAATTGCGCCCACCCGCGCCAATACTCAGGTTCGTCTTCGACAACCCGCAGGATGCAGCCGCGGACGCGCTCTTGCATATCTCGTCGGTTCAGAAAACCAACCCGCAGCAGGGAACATTCATAAGACGAGAGATGTTCCGGAGGTTTCGCACGCGCATGACCTGCGTGAATGCGCTTGATCGCCCCGCCCGCGTCACCCACAGCCGAGGCTACTTTTTCGGTAATGGTCAGCTGAACGTCCAGAATATTTGTAGTCGTGAGGCTTTCGGGATGTGTCGCAAACATTTGGAGCGGCCAAAGTCAGCGACTTACTGGACACACCTATCCTACGATCTCGGCGAATAGCTGGAAGCCAGACGTCGTATTGCTGGGGAATTGCCGCTTCCGGATCATGTTGGCGACCTCTATGCCGTCCAAAGTAGCTGATGCGGAACTGAACGATTTGAACCCACACATGTGCCGTACGCGACGCTTGATAAATCGATGATCTTGTTCGATCAGGTTATTCAGATACTTGGACCTGACCGTTTGGATTTTGGCTAGGCAGCCGAACCGCTTCAGGATCCTGTTCACCTCTCGAATGCCTGCCGCATTAGCACCGCTTTTGTCGATGACGATCTTGCTCGGGATTCCATTTGACGACAGCGCTTTGGCAAAGAAACTGGCTGCTGCTGGACGGTTCCTGCGCTCGGACAGCATGAAATCAAGAGTATTCCCAGCTTTATCGACGGCCCGATAGAGGTACATCCATTTGCCGCGAACACGAATATAGGTCTCATCCATGCGCCATGAACTCAGCGTTTGACGCTTCTTTGATTGCGCACGAGCTGCGACGATCGGCGAGTATTTCACAACCCACCTATTCAATGTGGCATGGTCCACTCGCACACCGCGCTCAGCCATGATCGCTTCCAAATCCCGATAGGACACAGTGTACCGCAGATAGAAGTAAACAGCGTACAAAACTGCATCCTTGGGGAAATGACAGCCCTTCAATGAGATCATGCTCAAACAACCTGTTAAAAAAACTATTCGACGAGAACAAACGTTGGAACCTGCGGGCTCGTCAATCCAGACAAAAAGTTTGCGACACATCCCAGTTGGAGTATGAGTTGCGCCAACTCAACGCCTCGCTGCCCAGCAATGACAAGGCGCGCCTGCGCTGGTCTGGCGACAACCGCATTAGCATTACACCTTTCACCCCGGCACCAGAACCAAAAGGATTGATCGGCCTTAAATCAGAGATTAGTCGACGGTGGCCCATGACCGGGCTGCTGGATGCGCTGAAGGAAACCGCGCTGGACACAGGCTTTCTGGGAGCATTTGAAACGTCGGCCAGCCGGGAAGCACTGCCGCGTAATATTCGGGATCAACGCCTGCTGCTTTGCCTCTACGGCCTGGGCACCAATGCCGGTTTGAAACGTGTAGCTGCTGGCACGCCGGAAATCAGCTATGATGAGCTGTTGCATATCCGTCGCCGCTACGTCGATCCCGCGTCTCTTCGGGCAGCGGCGGCCAAGGTTGCAGATGCCACGTTGGCGGTTCGCAATCCGTCAGTTTGGGGCAATGCGGGAACCGCCTGCGCGGCGGATTCCACCAAGTTCGGAGCCTGGGATCGCAATCTGATGACCGAATGGCACGCACGCTATGGCGGGCGCGGTGTCATGATCTATTGGCATGTAGAACGGCAGGCAACTTGTATTTATTCCCAGCTGAAACGCTGCTCATCATCCGAAGTGGCCGCGATGATCGAAGGGGTTCTGCGCCATTGCACCGACATGGAGATCCAGCGCCAGTATGTTGATAGCCACGGCCAAAGTGCCATCGGCTTCGCCTTCTGTCATCTTCTTGGATTCGAACTGGCCCCGCGTCTGAAGGCCATCGCCCGACAAAAGCTGGCCTTACCGAATTCCGCAATGCGGGGACAACTGCCCAACCTGCTACCGATCCTGTCCGGCACTGTTGACTGGGCCGAGATCGAAAGACAGTACGACGAAATGGTCAAATACGCTTCGGCCATGCAGCACGGCACGGCCGATCCGGAAGCCATCCTGCGTCGTTTCGCCCGCGCTGATGTGATGCATCCAACTTATAAGGCTCTCGCTGAGCTCGGGCGAGCGATCAAGACCATCTTTCTATGTCGTTATCTTCGATCCGAGGATTTCCGCCGCGAGATTCATGAAGGGCTGAATGTGGTGGAGAACTGGAACAGCGCCAATGGTTTCGTGTTCTTTGGCAAAGGCGGCGAGATTTCCAGCAACCGGATTGCCGATCAGGAAATCTCCGCCCATGCTTTGCATCTGCTTCAGGCATCCCTTGTCTATGTAAACACGCGCATGGTGCAATCCGTGTTGTCAGAACCGGGATGGGCAACCCGCCTGTCTGAGCGGGATTACCACGGTCTCACGCCACTGATCTATTCCCACATCAATCCCTATGGCCGGTTCGATGTTGACCTACACAAGCGGATCGACTTCGGAGCAATGGCCGCCTGATCCGTGCGTCACAAAAGGGTACACCCGCAGGAGACAGGGTGATGTGGCACGCCAAGATGTCACAAATGAGTAGTCAACAGCATATTGTTACATTATCAGAGTGGGAACCACCCTAATGTGACAATTTGCTATGCCCAAGATTGGATATGCTCGCGTCAGCTCATCAAGCCAGGATCTTGATATCCAGAAAGCCACGCTGAGAGCAGCAGGCTGTGAGATCGTTCGATCCGAAACAGTCTCTGGTGCTTCCCGTGATGACCGTTCTGAATTGGCTACAGTGATAGAATTTCTGCGCGAAGGGGATGAGCTGGTTGTGCATCGCCTAGATCGCCTCGGTCGTTCCACGCGTGACGTGCTGAACTTGGTATATGAGCTGGACGCCAAGGGCGCATCACTTCGTGTTCTTGAACCGGACGTAACCACCGCCGGAGATATGGGTCGCATGGTCATCACCGTTCTCGGTATGGTCGCCGATATGGAGCTGAAGTTTATCCGCGACCGTCAGCGTGCTGGGATCGACACCGCCAAAGGTAAAGGTGTCTACAAGGGGCGGCGGAAATCCGTAGATGATGAGGAAATCCGGCGATTGGCGAGCGAGGGCACCGCAAAAGCCCAGATCGCGCGTGAACTAGGGATTTCAAGAATGACCGTATACCGGGCGCTTGCTGATACAGACGTCTGAACCAGCCCTTCGCGTTTCGCGCGGTGGAAGTCTTCGGATCGAAGATACCGGCCAAGGAAGTTGGATTTGACGCAAGAGTTATACGATGCGGCAAACGAGATTTCGGAAGGGGTCAACTTGAGCGACAAAACCGTGTTCCTTCAGGGTGATTCAACAGACCTTTCTTTTCCCGACAGCCATTTCGATGGTGCGGTTCCAGTTCACGTCGCTATGAACGTCCCGGAAAAGGCTACGGTCTATGCCGAGGCGCGACGTTTTCTCAAATCCGGCGCAAGGTTTAGAATTTATGACATTTTGCAGGGAGAAGGCGGTGAGTTTTGTATCCGGCACCTTAGGCTTCAGAACCTTCGATCAGTCATCTCGCGACACCCGAGGAAATGTCCACGCATCTATTGGCCGCTGGTTTCAAAATTCTGAGTGAAGCGGACTGAACTTTGGAAAGTCACAGCTGGCTCAAGGAAAGAGCCGAAGCACCGAAGTCTGACAAACGACTTCTGGTGACGATCCAGCTATTGTTCGGAGCCGTTCGCGGGGAAATGACAAAGAACCAACTCCGGGGCTTCATGAATGCCGGATGCTAACCTGTTCCTTAATTTGTGAAGCCTAATCAACCGTTTCCGCATTGTCTGTTTCTCAGAAACTGAAAAACCTGCTGGTGAATATCCTGCGTGGATGGCTCCTGCATAGCCAGACATTGATCCACGTGGTCATTGCGTCCACGCTTCAATGGCGTAGTCTCTTTTCACCCGAATTGGCGTAGTTGTCCCATGATAGACAATCATCAAAGCCTGCCCCAAGAGCCCGCCGATAGAATAACAAAACCCTTCGCACGCTTCCTAGAGATCCAAGCGGCCGCGAGTGGGCTCCTGTTCCTGGCTGTTCTGCTGGCTTTGGCGCTGGCAAACTCGCCTTGGCAAGAAGGCTTCCTGGGCTTCTGGAAGACCCCTATTGGCCTGACATTCGGTTCGTTCGATTTCACCCGCTCGCTGCGACACTGGATCAACGACGGGCTGATGACCCTCTTCTTTTTCGTGCTTTCTCTGGAGCTCAAGCGCGAGATCGTACTGGGCGAATTGCAAAACCCGCGACAGGCCGCCCTGCCGTTCGCGGGCGCTTTGGGCGGCATGGTGGTGCCGGTCGCGCTCTATCATTTGTTGATGTCCGGGCAGCCCGGGGCGCACGGCTGGGGAACCGTGATGGCAACCGATACGGCGTTCGTGATTGGGTGCCTGGCGCTTTTCGGAAGGCGGATCCCGTCCACCTTGCGTCTGTTCCTTCTTTCTCTGGCCATTTTTGACGATATCGGCGCAATTCTCGTAGTCGCCTTCGGTTACGGGGAAGCGTTGAACTGGTCGGCGCTCGGTTTGGGTCTGCTGGGAATTGGTATCGTCGCAGGCGCCTCGCGCGTCGGGATCAGAAGTGTCCCGGTTTATTTTCTGCTCGGTGCGGCAGTCTGGCTATGCATCGACGCCTCCGGCGTTCACGCGACCATCGCAGGGGTCATTCTGGGCCTTATGACGCCGACGCGCATATGGGTAAGCGATGCCCGGCTGCATGCAATCCTTGGGCGCCTACGCGCCGTTCCGGCCGGCTATCGGCAGCAGGGAGGTACCGCAACCCGCCATAACCTGCGTCAAGCAAGCAGAGCGGTCACGGAGGCACTCTCGCCAGTCGAACGGCTCGAGACAATGCTGCACCCTTGGGTCGGCTTTGCAATCATGCCGATCTTCGCGCTGGCAAATGCCGGCATCACGGTTCAGGGTGCCGATTTCGAACAACCGGTCTCCTTAGCGATAATTGTCGGCCTGGTGTTAGGAAAACCGATCGGCGTCTTCGGGTTCAGCTGGCTAGCTGTCCGATTGGGCCTGGCAGTGTTAGCGCCGGGCCTGTCGGGGCCGTTAATTCTGGCCGGCTCGTTTCTAACTGGTATCGGTTTCACGATGTCGCTGTTCATAGCGGGTTTGGCCTTCGATCCGGCGACGCTGAATGCCGCAAAGCTTGGAATTCTCTCAGGATCAGCTATTGCCGCAACGGTCGGGATCCTCATGCTGCTCCTGCTGACAATTCATGCAGCGCGCGCAAAATGCGCTACAAGTACCGCAGATCAAGACCGGATACCCTAGAATGGGAAGAATACCGGGATCACCCCGACCACGGCTGCGCCGACGATAAGATTCATCGGAACGCCGATCCTGAGGAAGTCGGAAAACCTGTAGTTCCCTGCGCCATATACCAATGTGTTGGTCTGATAGCCGACCGGAGTGGCGAAACTTGCACTTGCGCCAAACATCACAGCGACGACGAACGGCTTTGCGTCGACACCGAGTTGTTCCGCAACACCGATCGCGAGAGGTGTAACGACGACGGCAACGGCGTTGTTGGTAACCGCCTCGGTGAGCGCCGAAGACAGTATGTAGATCGCAGCGAGCGTAACAATTAGGGGCAACTCTACGAGAGTCGGCACCAATGTCTCCACGATCAGGTTGACAGCTCCTGCATTCTGCATACCGCTTCCGACGATTAGCATGGAAAAGATCAGCACAAGGACGCTGGCGTCGATGGACGCCCAGGCTTCGCCGCTGTCGATGCACCGGAGCACGAGGATGGCAGCGACCGCGACAAGGGCAAGCACGCTGATCTCGGCGAACCCGGCTGCGGCGAGCGCCACAACCGCGAAAAGCGCGAACAGAGCTAGCGGCGCTTTCCCGCGGCGGAAGGCGCGCCCCCCGGCATCTGTGATCGCGGCAAGATCGCCCGCCTCGGTCATTCGGGCAAAGCCTTCAGGCGTTCCTTCCAAAAGCAGTGTATCGGCGGGGCGCAAAAGCGCCGTCGACAGGTCGGGTCCAAGCACTTCCCCATGTCGGTGGGCGCCAAGAACACGCATGCCGTATCGGTGCCCCATGGCAAGCTGGGCAATGCGCACTCCGCGGCTTCGGCGTGAAAGCGTCACGATAGCTTCGGCGACGATCAGCTCCGAGGTGTTTTCGGCCTCTGGCCCCTGGCGCAACCCGACTTCGATCCCTTCAAGTTTCCTGAGGGTGAGCAGTTCTGATGTCGCAACCTTGGCAATGATCCTGTCGCCCGGTTCGAGTATGTGTTCACTCAATCCCTCTCTCTTGACTCCAGACCGCGCACGGATGCCGACGATTTCAACACCTCTTCGGCTGAGGGCGGCGATTTCATGAATCGTTCGACCAATATTCGGGTAGTCCTCTTGCGGGCGTACCTCGGTCAAAAAAGTCGCTTTATCGTCGCCGCCCTGTTCCGCAATATCCTTTCGGTCCGGCAGTAGGACAGGTCCAAGCAGGAGGAGCGCCACACCGCCTGTGGCCGCGGCCACCAGACCGACCGGTGTGATCTCGAAAATTGAAAACGGTTCCAAGCCAGACGCCTGGGAAACGCCGTCCACCAGAAGGTTGGTCGACGTGCCGATCAGAGTACACGTCCCGCCCAGGACGGACATGTAGGATAGCGGAATCAACAGGCGTGTCGCGGCAAAGCCCAGGCTCTGCGCCAAACGAATGGCCACCGGTATGAGGACGATGACGACCGGCGTGTTGTTAATCAGACCCGAGGCGACTAGCGTCGCGATGAGAAACGCCGCTATACCGGCGACCGGGCGCTTGCTCCCTGCGGCGACAACCTTGTTCGCAAGTGCGTCGAGAAACCCGGTTCGGACCAGCGCGCCGCTGATTACGAACATCGCGGCGATCGTTATGGGTGCAGGGTTCGAAAACACTGCCAGAACTTCATTCGTGGGGACAAACCCCAATACGACAAACAGCGCGGCGGCCCCCGCAGCGGTTACGTCCGGTTCGAAGCGCTCGGAAAGAAATGCTGCGAACAGAAGGATGACAATTGCGAGCGCAAGATAGGGTTCATAGTCGGCCATGAGCTCAATCTGTCCGCCCTCCTTCATTCATACCTTTGCCGCTGACGATATGCCGGTCGCAGCATCCACCTTCCTGAATAGAGCGACAACTGAATAATCAGCCCAATTGTCCCGACAATACTGGCTCAGAAAGAAACCCTACTGACGCAGATGTGGCCGTCCGTGGAGCAACAAATGTCCTATTGAGGTGCTCCCAGTTTCCTATCCAACGCACCAATTCACTGACCAGTGGCAATATTACGCAAGGCTCAGGTGGGAAGTGCCCGGGCCTCTGCAAACGACAGCAATCTGCGGCTTTTCTCATCCCAAAGGTGCAGTCGCGCGCAGCGGAAGCTTTCCCAAAGCGTAATGCGTCTGGTCTGTGCCAGGACGTCGTGATCCTTGACCACGTCGTGTAAACGGTAAAACGGGATGCGGCTGGCCAGGTGATGCACATGGTGGACTCCGATGTTCCCGGTGATCCAGCGCAGGATGCCGGGCAGAGCGTAGTGCGAACTGCCGTGAAGGGACGCGTCCCGGATGTTCCAGTCTTCCTCGTGCCGCCAGCTGGTTTCCTCAAACTGATGCTGCACGTAGAAAAACCACATGCCGGCTATTGCGGCCAGAAGCATCGTCGGCAGGAAGACGAACAGCATTACCTCCCAACCGCCCAGCAAGACAATCACTGTCAGAGTGAGGCCTATGGCAACATTTGTCGCCATCGCACTCAACCAGTAGCGCCAGCCGGACCGCATCAGGTGTACTGGCAGCCGGTTGTGCAGGAAGAACGTGTAGAACGGCACCACCCCGAACAGGAAAACCGGATGGCGTAACAGGCGGTAAAGCGTACGATCGGGCCATCCCTTCCCGAGGTACTCCCTGACTGTCAGCACCGGCAGGTCTCCGATGCCCCGCCGGTCCAGGTTTCCGCTCGTGGCGTGGTGGATCGCGTGGGTCTTGCGCCAGACGTCGTAGGGTGTCAGCGTGATAACGCCGATCACGCGACCGATCCAATCGCACAGACGCCGGTCGCGGAACAGGGAACCATGCCCGCAGTCGTGCTGGATTATGAACAGCCGGAGCAGGAAGGCTGCATTCGCCAACGCGAGAGCCAGTGCCAACGCGGTGCTGATCGAGAGCACCCACCAGGCAACCGCCCATATTGCCACGAAAGGCGCGAGCGTGACCGTCAGTTCGAAAATACTGCGAGAGGGGATTGGCTGCCGGTACTTCATCAGGGTTCGTGTCCAGTCTGATGCGGTCAGCCGCGCCTCTTCCTGTCTTGGACCGGTTACACCGGAGGGGTATCCCGCGCTGGGTGCCCCGCCCGTGACGGGCAAGGGTCCTGGCTGGACCCGCGCTTGCCGCGCGGTCGAGGCAGATCCGGCAGTCTGCATGTCGGTTTGGATGCTACCGTCTTGGTGGCCCATGCTACCCGGCATGTCCTGCTGGTCGGGCTGTTGGCCCCGTGCGTTATTCGAGTTGGACGAAAACGGCATGGGCGATATCTATCTCGCTGAAATTATGTGTCATCCCGGCGGCCTCCGAACGGAGTTCCCGCTAGCAATGATCCGGTTGATGAGAACCGCCACGGACCGATGCGCCTCTATCTCTCCATCAGTTACAGCCGCGGTTTCATGCGTCTTTGCAGCATCGCGAAGGATACCCATGATCTCACGTTCTGCGAGAAGCTTGTGATCGTTCATCGCCAGCAGCATCGACTCGCAGATTGCGAGGGCCGCCATTCCCGAGAAGTCCTGTTCGCTACGCATTTTGTGACTTCCTTCCAGGTAACGGTTAAAGTAACGCGCGACCGGGCGGCCTCGCTTATCACAAGCATCTTCGCAGAAAAAAGGCTATGTTGGGCTAACCGAAAGCAGTCTCTGCACGATTGCGCCTGGAGCTTTTCCGGCTTGTGAGGCCCCGATGACGGATATCTTTGAAAGCCCGCTGACACGGAAGCTGCAAGTCTTCGTCGCCTTGTCTGACGATGAATTGGACGTTTTGAAGCGTTTGCATCTGCGCCGCCGTTCCTTCACCGCGGGGCGTGATCTTGTGCATCAGGGGCAGTCGGATCAGGCCGCTTACATTCTGGCCGCTGGTTGGGTGTGTTCCTACAAGCTTCAGCCGGATGGAACCCGACAGATCGTAGACTTCCAGATACCAGGGGATTTTCTTGGATTGCGCAGCGTCCTTCTGCGCACCTCCGACCACAGTTTCGAACCGGTCACGGACATTCAGGCGGTGGAGGTTCTGGGGGGCGACCTTCTGGAAGCATTCGAGAAAACGCCTCGCCTGGCGGCAGCCGTTCTCTGGGCAGCATCACGGGACGAAGCCATGGTCGTCGAACACCTCGTTGGGGTTGGCCGACGCGCCGCAGATTCGCGCATGGCGCATTTCTTCTTGGAACTGGCGGAACGGCTGAGGTTGGTCGGAATGGGGAGCAAGAAAGGATTCGCTTGCCCTTTGACGCAGTACCATCTTGCTGATGCACTCGGCTTAAGCGCCATCCATGTGAACCGTGTTTTGAGGCAGCTTCGCGAAAAACGGCTGCTGACCTTTCAGGACGGCCGCGTGACGTTCGACGACTATGACGGATTGGTGGCCATTTCAGGTTTCGATACGGCGTATCTGGATCAGACCGGCTCACTTTTGAAATGAAGGAGGCCGCCCTTCGCTAAACTTGGGCGGCCTGATTTTCTTCTAAGACGAGATAAGTCAGTAATAAGACGAGATAAGTCAGATAATCTCTTCTGCAGCCGCGTTGAGTTCCCTGTCCGTCTCGTCGTAGTTATTCGCCTCGTGCGCTTTCTCGGCAGCCTGGTAGTGTTCCAGCGCCCGATCCTTTCTGGGACCGGCAGGTGCTTTGTCACAAGCTGCTTTGACCGAGGTCATCTTCTCGGTGACATTGGTTTGTTCAGGCGTCATTAGAATGTCCTTTCCTGGACATTCCGAGAATAGGAAACGCTGGGCAATGCGGCTCGTTTCAAGAACCGCACGCTTCACGCGCTTCTATTTTGCTCGGAAATGAGTGCCGCCGGAGATTCGGCAGGCACGAAGCCATGTACTCATCTTCTCCGCCCCGCAATACTGACGCAGGTTAGCTTGGGATAAAGCCACACCGCGTGGGTAATGATCTGAGGGGGAAATCGGTGACGCTTGTAGCTGATGGATGTTGAATTCATCAATGTCACCTACGTCCAAATCATATCATCGGCAACCGAACGACGGTTAACGTGACGACACCGTTCAGACCTACCGGATTTTCATAATTTCTTGGGGTCAGACTTGACCTGTTCCGGGCCGATGAAGGCAGGTTTGAGTTTGGGTTCGACTTCTGAGTCTTCAGCAGCCTTCGAATTCAGCAACGCTGCCGCTCTGATCGTCAGATCCTTGAAAGACACGCTTTTTCCTTTGATTGCCAACAAGTATTTCGAACTCGCGATGGAACATAAAATTCACTTGTGGCTAGTGCACATATAGGTGTTGGAGACCCGATTTACTATGGGCTACCAAGAGATCGGTTCCTCTATCGTGATTTGATGCTGCCTCAATTTGAGCTCATCGGCCTATATCACCGTTGGATGCACACGATCCGGTTCTATCACAGCTCCGTTCCAAGTTGTTTCACTGACAAAGACCTTTTCGACATCGGTCGCGTTCATCGCCCTCATGAGCGCACCGTAGTTCAACTGACACCTGATTTCGGCCCCAACCTGCAAAGCGCATTTGGAGGTTTCAGTGACAGTGTGATCACTCGTCGCGCCGACAAATGTGATGTCCGTAGGAAAGCTCAGCCCGCCAACATTCGTGTCCTGCAGCCCGACAGCAAGAACCGAACGGGACTTGCTGGAACTATCCTGCACAAGACGCAACGCCAAAAGAGCCGGATCAATCAGACGCAAGGGAAAGGGCCTTGTCTTGAACTTTGTTTCGATCACCTCGACCACAAGAGTGAACGCATCTGTATGAAGCCCATCTATCTGCTCGCCGGAAACGGGATCGGTGCCCAACAGGATCGCCTCGCCCAGGCGCAGTTCGTTGATACGCCCCTTTGTCGGTAGATCCAAAGCCCAAGGTAAATTGGCGGAACTGCCTCCTGATACGGTCTCAAGAAATGGGCCGCAAGCGCCCTCGATTTCGTATGCGAGCGTCGTTACGACATCCATTGCATCAGCGTTTGGAGCAATGTTGCCCAGGCAGGCGAAGTTGGCACCAATACCTTTGAGAGCTACGCCAGGCATCTTCATCACCAATGTCGCGATACGCTCAAGATCTTCTGGCATTATCCCATCGCGCATATCTCCCATCTCAATCATCAAGATAACGCCATGCACCTCGCCATTGCGTAGCGCGACTGCGGAAAGTTCCGCGATAACGTCAATCTCTGTATTGTAACTGGTTTCACAGGTCTCGATGATTTGATCGATTTCGCTCAGCAAAGGAGAGCGGATCATGGATATTGGGCAGATGATGCCGGCGCAACGCATGCGCTTTACGTTCGCGACCCGGGCATCGGCCAACTGGGAAACGCCGCTTTCTAGCATGGCATGGGCGACGGCTGGGTCACCGCAAACAGCCTTTGTCACGCCTGTCACACTGATCCCGTGCGAAGCAAGACGGTCCACCAGAAAGCGCGTATTCTGGCGGATCTTGCACAAGTCGATTTCGATCCGCGGCGTCGTCATTCGGCAACCACACGCGGCAATGGCCGCAACTGGGGATAGGCAGAAAGAACCAACTCTGCCAAGTGCGCCGCTGGTCGGAGCAGAGCGTCAGTCACTGGGAGACAGAAGTTGCGTGAAAAGCCCCTGATGGCTGTTTCCACCTCGGTGTTCGTCATTCCTTCATGATTGAGCGTGACACCAATCACTTTCGTTTTGGCGAAAGCTTCGATAAGTTTTATCTCGAGGCGCGGATCGGGCATCGGCATGTTGGGAAAATCGCAACGGTGGGTCCGTTTGGGGGCGTGTTGCAGAATGACGGCGTGTGGCTGGCTACCGCGAAGAATGAATGCTGATGTGCAGAAAGCCGGATGGCTGAGCGCGCCTTGGCCTTCAATTAGGATGACATCTGGTTGTTCCTTTTCGGATGCCGCAACAATGACACGCTCAAGCTCGCCACAGCAGAACTGAGGCGGCACTGCATCCAAGGCAATACCATACTTGGCTCCCTGCATCACGCCGGTCTGACCGGTTCCGACCAAAACCGTCTTGATCCCCCGTTCATTCAGGGCATTCGCCAGCAAAGTTGCCGTGGTCCGCTTTCCGATTGCGCAATCAGTGCCCAACACAGCGATACGGATCGCTTCAACATCTGCAACGCAGCCGTCAAACAGACGCATGTTCTTGCTAGGTTGCGGCTTCCGAATGTCCCGAATGGTAACACATCCAAACTGGGCGGCTGAGCCAATTTCGAGATCGTCGCCGAGATATTCGTGTAGCCCACTGACGATATTCATGCCTGACGAAATCGCGTCCAGAACAACGCCTCTGTCTGCCGTGGACAATGTACCACTGGACGGTGCCATTCCATAGATCAGAGTGTCTGGGGCTACCGCTTCGTGAGCGATGGCCGCGCTAAGATCGCCATGCACTGGAATGCCGTTGTCGATACCATCGAGAACCTCGCCGCTGTCACGCCCTTCTAGAGTGCTGTCAATTACTGACAGAACACGAAAGACCTGCGAAAACCGGACTAGACCGTTTGCAGTCTTGCCGTCAGTCTTGCCGAAATTCCCTTCACAATAGACGGTGGCGGTTGGAGCGTCATAAGAGATTATCTTAGGAGGGTTATCTGGACAAATTGAGAGTTCCATCGGCGGCGCCTGTGCTGCTCTTGCGACCGGTCTCTTCATTTGCGCTAAATGATCTTCCGTTTTCATGTCTGTTCCTTTCTATGTCGAGCCAAACCCGGGACAATGAAGCCACCAGGGTCAACGAAGTGACGCCTGATTTGGGATCAGCAGGCTTCGCGTTAGTTGTTCAGAACGCAAACGCCCTTTGATCGCTGGAAATTTCGGTGGCACTCCCAGCGGTTTCCGGCCCTGTCCAAGTGGGCGTTGGCCGGTAAGTCTATGAAAACGCATCCACTGGCAGTTTCCGCATACCCGCGGTCACATTTCCAACCTTGTCCATGGGAGGCATCGTCAAAGTAAGCGTTCTCGGGAACAATAACCGGTTCACAAGCGCCAACTCGCTGGAAGTACCCGCGCTCGCATGTCCAGGGTTGCCCATAAGACGATCCATTCAGAAAGGCATTGGCTGGTACCATGATTGGGGCACAAATCTCACCTTCGGCCCGATAGCCCCGATTGCAAACCCAAACATCACCATAAGACTCGCCCGACAGGTACCCGTTGTCAGGTACTGCAACTTCCAGGCAAGTCTCGTCAATTTTCACGAAGCCGCGCAGGCACCGCCAACTTTTTCCTGAAGAGGCGAGATATCCGCCTTCGGGTACGGGTACTTCGACACAAGCCAGGCCATTTTCTTCTAGAAATCCATGCAAACAATCCCAGCCCCTGCCATAGGTCCTGTTTGTTGCGTAAGCATTCTGAGGGACTATAATGGCGACGCAAAGGTCGTCTTCGATCCGGTAGGATCGGTCGCATTCCCATCCGTCCCCGTAACTCCTGGAGTGTGCATTCTCAGGCATGAGGGCGTCTGCAGATTGTGCGAACACAGGGAATGCGAATGACGCGAAGATACCAGCCAGAATGTACATTCTTACCGAAAGCCGTTCTGACGGTTTCTTTTTGGGCAATTTTCTAGGTGTCATAACTGGCTCCCTTCTGACCTAATGGCATCGGCTTTTATTCTTGGGTTTCAGTTGCCCTGTTAAGGTCCTGTTGGGTGCGCCACGACTCAGGCCGTTCGTCTCGTAGTGGTGGCACGTCTTCGTTCTCGATAGTTTGGATAGGGTGTCCCGTCAGTTCCGCTGATTGAACGGCCATCGTCATCACAAAAGACAGCTTCTGCAGCGCCATTTCAGCCAACGGTTTTGGTGTGGCATGTTTCATCCCTTTTCCACCGTGTTTTCCGCGCGTTCCGGCGGCTTGTCGACGTCAAGGCCGGCAAGACAAGCTTGAGCGATGTCACGGTCCGGAACATCCGTGCCCGGAATGGTTGCCCAGCCTGTCTCCATGACGGCATCGCGGCGTTTGTAGGTTGTGGCTTTTCGAATAGTGTCAATATGTGCAACCCGATCCGGATCCACGCGTGCCATATCGAGGCAGACCGGCACCATCGCCGCTATGACTTGGTTTCGAGCCATCGCCGTCGCTCTGGTATCTGCGGTTCCGCCAGTCACCCAACCGCCCCATGAAAATCCAACCACACCGACAAAGACCGCACCGATCACGGCCCCATAGATGCTAGGTTTCAGCCATTCAGGAGTGTTCATTTCGAATCCTCCAGCGGAGAAAGCGCCGCCTCGCTATCATTTTTCAGTCTGGGTCAATGCGCCGGTCCCGGCGCAGCGCCGTTTCTAGGTCTTTCTCGGTAATTGGACGCTGTTCGGTGCGACCAATCTGGCTCCCTTTCCCATGGACGACCGAGTAGGTCGCAGTCCGGCGAAAGGCCTCAAAGCTGAGGCTTTGCAAAAGCTCTTCTTCGACGACGATTTCATATTCGCCTGCGGCCAGCTCGTCCGAGTAGCCCGGCAATACAAACGCATTGGCAAAAGTCACCATCGATCTCGACGATCGCGTGCTCATCCCCGACCTCCAGACTGTCTGCGGGTCTTTCCCGCGCCATTGTCACTCACCACCAGATTCCAGGGGCTACATGGTCGAACGAACTCCCTCCTTGTATCTCATGATCATTCGACGGGCGCTGACGCATGTTAGTCTCGGCCACCGGAATGCAATCTACCGAAGGCCCCTGGACCGCCAACTGGACTGACCTGTGTAAGGGCACCGCGACGAGCGATCGCGTAAAATTGGTTAAATCTGAAAATGCTCCACCTGTGTGCGTCCAGAACTTCGTTTTGCCCGGTGCGTACTGGTCAAGAGCTGACCGTCAATAAAAGAGGAGAATAAAGATGGCTGAAAACAAAGCACTGGGTACTCGCCCACCTGAATTCGAACGCTTTCTCTATGCACCTGTCGGCGAAGACCGGAACGGATATGTCGTGACGGTTCTCTCGGCGCTTGCACGTCTTGGCCTCGATCCCTGGAACGAAACCGCCGAACTCGTGAAGTTGCGGCGGGAAGAAGCCTGCGCGCGGCTTGAGATCCTCCTTTCGAAATTCAGGGACGTTCCCGAGCTAAAGCAGGACCACAATGCCGTCGCGCAGGAATTGAGCCTGTTGCTTCCGGAAAGCCCACGAGTAACTCCTCTGACGCGGGTGAGCTCGACAGTTGCCAATGGTCGCTTGGTGTCCAGCGGTGCAATCTGGACGATACTCGCGATCGTCTTCGTCCTGATACAAATGCTGTTCATCAATTCGCCAGGATCAGACGAATGACCTCTGCCCATCAAGCGCCCGTGGACCACCGGCGATCGATTGAGAGACCTGAGGTCACGTCGGCGATCGAAGACGCGTTCCTTTGGAGCCTTGAGGAGAGGTTCTGGACTAGTGGTCTAGATAGCGCGCGCGCGACGACTGCACAGAACGCCGTCATGATCTTTCCCTTTCCGCCCGGCATCCTTCAAGGCGAACAGGTCTGGGACCACTTGCAACGGAATACAGGCTGGCGATCTGTTGTGATGACCGACCGCAATACGACGCTTCGCGGCAGCATTGCAATGCTCGCGTATCGCGTTTCGGCCGAGAAGGCCGGCGTGCCGATCTATGAGGCACTCTGCGCGTCCACATATTTGCAAGATGAGGACAATTGGCTTAGGATTTCGCACCAGCAAACACCCGTGATCCCGACTGAATTGCTCACCAAATTCGTTTGGTCCTGATCCGTCCAATCCGCGGGCTGAAACAAGGTTTGCAGATCGGCGACAGTTGATAGAGATGAAGAAAATAACTGCTGGTACGACCTGTGCAGGTTTTAAATGCCTTGTCATGTTCGAGCACCGGCGCAGTGCAATCTGTGGGCGTCGATCTCGCAGATTTCGGGCATGTCCTCCTCCTTTCCTGAAGGAGTGTGTTTGCATCGGGTCCAAAGCACCAGCCACTGCGCATTGTGAAAGGAAAAACCAATATGTTGATACTCGATTTCCTTTCGGTCTTTCTGATAGCTGCCCAAATATTGGCTTTGTACCTAATCGCCTCAGATTTGATGATGAACAACACGCCGGTCGTCATTGTCTTAATCCCGGTGGCCATTCGATTGGCGCGAAGCCTCATTTTTTGCCGCAACACGCCTGCTGATCCCGCAATCATACATGGCGGTTCTTGGAGGAACTTGCACACTTATCGGGAATACAACCAATTTGCTGGTTGATGGTGTGCCGCAGGCATCGGGAATCGAGCCCCTTTCAATTTTCGAAATTATTCCGGTCGGTTTGGTTGCGGCAGCCACGGGCGGTTTGGCATTACTCATGCTCGGGCCTTTTCTTTTGCCCGATCGCGGGGATATTGCACGACTGGGCGCAGACAATGAAACAGCCTTCTTCACAGAGCTTCGTCCGTGGGAGGATTATCTGGGCGTGGGTCAGCGCATGGGCGGAATTTTTGACCTGAACCGGCGAGGCATGGAGATCATTGGTGTCCGGTCGCGATCCGGGGTAAAGCGCGATCGCCTGAATGAGCACGTTCTCGAGCCAAGTGACAAGATCATTGCCAAGGTGACGACATCGGAACTCCTCACCCTCCGTAGGATCGAAAGTAGCGAAGTTAGTTTGCGTCAAGGACCAGTCCCCGAGACCGTCATCGACCTGATAGTCGCTGAGGCTATCGTTACCCTTTCCCGTCGAAGTCGTGGTGTGCGAATTTGCCCAACTCGCTATGGCATGCGCGTCATTGGCGCCCACCGGCACGGGGAAACAATTGGACCTGACTTGTCAACGGCACTCCTGCGTCCGGCTGATACGCTGCTTTTGGAGGGAACACTTGAAGGCTTTGCGCAGATGACCGAGGCTGGCGATCTCGCAGCGATCACGGATGCCGGAGGCCGCGCTTTCCGCCGCGAGAAAGCGCCGCTCGCTCTCCTGGCGCGGTGTGTGGTCGTGGTCCTTGCAGCCGCTAGGATAGCCGAGGTCAGTGTGCTTGCTCTCATCGCCATTGCGACCATCCTCGTATTGCGGTGCATCGACAGCAACGAGGCCTAGAGTTCCATCGACGCAGGTGTTCTTGTCCTGATCTTCTCAATGTTGATTGTGGGGATAGGTCTTCAAAACTCTGGGGCCGTTGGCCTGATCGTCAAAAGCGTAACCCCGGCACTAGACGGAATGCCTCCAATTGTAACGCTTGCTGCGGTCTACCTATTGTCCTTGGTGCTGACCGAAGCAGTCACCAATAACGCTGTTGCCGTCGTGGTGACCCCGTTCGCAATCGGCCCTGCCGAATAGTACGGCATTGACCTGCGGCCCTTTGTTGTTGCGGTGATACTTGGGGCGAGTACAAACTTTGCTACGCCTGTTGGCTACCAGACTAATACCTTGGCATAGTGTTTCAATGTCGTCGCCTTTTTGGACCTTCAGGCGCTTTGTCCCAAGCGGCCTTGACGGAGGCCATGTGCTTGACGGTGTGGTTTTCCAGACTCTGGTCTTCATCATTCATTGGAATGTCCTTTCCTGGACGGTCCGAGAATAAGAAGCACGAGACTCATACAGCCCTTTTGGGGAGCTCCATGTTCCCCGCGCCCCTCAGGTACTCAAAAAAAATGCCAACCAAATACACAGCGGACACATGTCACCTAACGGATTTCAGAGCGCCTTCGTACTGACGCAGGTTAGCCCGCTTGAGCCAGATAAAAGATCCGCGCAAGCATCAGAGCGCCCATGAGTGCAATCAGCAACCAATAAATCGGGATCTGCCTCTTCCCAAGGTTCGAGTTCTAGCCTTGCAAGGGCCGAAAGTACCGTAACAGCATTGCCCTTCCGATCCTCACCAACGAAAGCTAGCAAAAACCGATCGAACTCAGGGCTATGCGGGTAAAGAATGCCACCTGCGGGCATCACCATTTCCTCCTTTTCAGTGCTTTCGGACCTTGGGAGCGAACGTGCCGACTGACCGGGGCCTCCTCTGGCAAGATCAAAATGTTTCGGATTATTTCGATCATACCCGCATCGCTTGGAGCACGCGCTGACGCAGATCAGCCGGTGTCCAAACCTCTAGAGTCAAGCATCAGGGCAGCTCCAAGGTTCGCCGGCACTGCCCAGGGCCCAGCGGCGCTAACATGGGTCAGCGCGCATCGCCCGGTTCTGGGATAATGTATGATGACCGCAAATGCAGGCTACCTCTCTGCAATCAGGATACGGCAGCCCTTGCAGCGCGGAAGGCACGTATACATCGCGGAGACCGGGGATGGCGCTGCGTTCAATCAGATCCACCGTGACCTTCCCGCGCCCGTTTGCCCTATCCGGATATTCGGACGAGCTGCCTGCCGGTGAATACGAAGTATTGGTTGAGGAAGAACTTATCGAGACGCTGAGTTTCACGGACTACCGCAGAACAGCGATTTTCCTGACCATAAACGGCAAGGGGCGTTCGCTGGGCCGAACAGAAATGCGGCCAATTACCTGGACCGACCTGGAAACGGCACTTGGCCACGGCATTCAATGTGACACCTGAAGATAGCGAGGCGGCGCTTTGCCGCTGGAGGAACTACAATGAACACTCCCGAATGGCTTAAACCCGGCCTCTACGGTGCCGTCATCGGCGCGGTACTTGTTAGTGTAGCTGGATTTTCTTGGGGCGGCTGGGTAACCGGCCGAACCTCGAACGACAGGTCCGTGGCTATGGCCCGTGAACATGTTGCCACCGCATTGGTGCCTGTCTGTCTGGACATGGCCCGATCCGATCCGGAACGGGCTGCCAAGATGGCGGCGATCCGGGCAGCCTCTACCTTCCGGCAGCGAGAGGCCCTGATGGCGGCTGGCTGGGTGACGATACCAGGCACAGAGACCCCGAACCGGGACATCGCGCAAGCCTGCCTTGCAGCCCTTGACGTAAACAAGTCACCGGAGCGTCCGGAAAACACGATCAATGAAGGATGAGCAGCGCCATGTCACCACCTCTGCCTGAAACAACCGATCTTGAACGGCGCGTTCTAGCCCATGAACGGGTTCTCCAGTCGCTCATTGCTTACATGTCGCACACGGAACCGCGTTTTGTTGAGCACCTGAAGAAGCGTTTTGTTGAGCCGATGGCCATGGTGCGGCACGAGCATGACCACCGGAACGCGGATGACTACGCGGAGGAGTTTATTCGCGCCGTGATGGCCCTTGGAGAAACGCAATTGCCAAAGGCGGCGAGCTCCAGCGTACTCGTTAAGCCATTGCACCAACCGGAAAAGAGACAAACTTCGGCACACCCCTATTATCCAACCGCGCAAGCTGATCGTGTCCGTGTCAGAGAGAGGAATGGGATCTGGGAGGTCAAGGTGGATGGCGTATTCCACGGGGACTACCACGACAAGGGCATTGCTCTGGCAGCCGCAGCTTTGGCGCGCTTGTCGCTTTGATGAGAGGACTTCTCCTATGAACGAGCTAGTCAGAAAGTCAATTGCGGTTTTCGCCCGGCCTTTCAGTGTGCCTGACTTCGACGAGAGGCTTCCGGCAGGAGAGTATGACATTGAAACGGAACTGTGTTCACCGCCCGACCAGCTGCACCCGGAAGTCTGGAAAGCATCTGTAGCGGTGAGGCTGCATTCTCGGGCATCCCACCCCGGCCTGGCGAGAACCTTGACCGTTTCACTGGCCGACCTCGATGACGCCCTGGCAAAGGACAAGCTGACCGGAAAAGATCTGGCCGAAATTTTCCTCGAAGAAATGCTGGCAGACCCGATGGTTCGGCTGGTGATGGAGGCCGACGGTGTTTCCGAGATGCAGCTTCGGCATCTCTACGCGGGCGGGCGCGCATCTCAGGCGGACAAAGAGACATGGGATGCGGATACAACAGGTACATCGCCACAAGAAAACTCACAAATACAGGCTGCTGAGAACGAAGGAATGCCGACACAGAGGGAATAAGACACGTGGATCCACCCCGCCGACCGCCAAGGTCTGCGCCGAGTGCCGGTTCGCACGAGCAAGGGAGAAAACGATATGCCCGACCAGAACGGCGGCCCGGAAGACCGTGGGCCATGGCAAAGCAAACATAAGAGCAATCCTCCCGAGATTGACGATCTTCTTCGTCAAGGCCGCGACCGCCTGAGCGGATTACTCCCTGAAGGGCGGCCGCCTCTGAGAGGGGTACTGGTTGCAGGAGCGATAGTCTTGGCGGCGGTTGCAGCCTGGTCTTCTTATTACACAGTCCCGAGCGACTCGGTCGCCGTTGTCCAGCGTTTCGGCAAATACATTGCTGAGGTTCCGCCTGGCCTGCATTTCAAATTCCCGTTTGGCATCGACGTTGCCACACTGGTGCCCGTGAAACGGCAACTGAAGCAGGAATTCGGATTCACCACGCCGGGCAGGAGTGATCCCTTCCAAAGCCCGTCAGACGGCCGACGTGAAACCGAAATGGTTACGGGAGATCTGAACGCCGCGCTTGTGGAATGGGTGGTGCAGTACCGGATCTCGGACCCCCTGAAGTTCCTGTTCGAGGTACGCGAGCCAAGCGCGACTTTGCGTTACGTCTCTGAGTCGGTGATGCGCGAGGTCGTTGGAGACCGCACGGTTGACGAGGTCATCACCATCGGCCGGCAAGAGATCGAGAGCGAGGCACTTTTTAAGATGCAGGCTCTGTCCACGAAATACGCCATGGGCATCAGCATCGACCAGGTGCAGCTGAAAAACATCAACCCGCCGGGACCCGTTCAGGCGTCGTTTAATGAGGTCAACCAGGCCCAGCAGGAAAAGGAACGCCTGATCAATGAGGCGCGCCGCGAATATAACAAAGTCATTCCGCTGGCCGAGGGCGAGAAAGATCAGCGGATCCGCGAGGCCGACGGCTATCGCCTGAAACGCATCAACGAGGCGGAAGGCGACGCCGCGCGGTTCACCGCGCTTTTGGCCGAATACGTCAAGGCGCCTGAGGTCACGAGGCGGCGGATATACATAGAAACCCTCCAGGATGTTCTGCCCACAATCCTGTCAAAAATCATTGTCGAAGGATCGACTGCGAGCATCCTGCCGCTTTTGAACCTCGACAGGCTTCAGGAGGATCCGTCATGAGCATCAGACTGGGTCTCATTGCAGGGATTGCGGCTGCAGTTGGCGTGATTGCCTCCGGTTCCCTCTACACAGTTGGCGAAGTCGAACAGGCCATTATCACCCAATTCGGCAAACCCGTGGGAGAACCAGTTATAACGGCCGGTTTAAAGCTAAAGCTGCCCATCGTTCAGGAAGTCAACCGGATCGACCGCCGGGTTCTTGAGTGGGATGGCAATCCGTCCGACATGCCCACCAAGGACAAGCTCTACATTTCCGTCGATCTGTTCGCCCGCTGGAAAATCACCGACCCATTGCAATATTTCCTGCGGCTGCGCGATGAGCGCAGCGCGCAATCCCGACTAGACGATATTCTCGGCAGCGAAACCCGCAATGCCGTCGCCAAACACGAGTTGATAGAGATTATCCGGACTACGAAAGGCCGGATCCCGCTGCGGGACACGCTTCTAACCGATGAGGAGCGTGCGCAGGACATAGGTTCTCTGGTTCCTATCCAGAAAGGCCGCGCACTTGTGGAACAGGAGATTTTCGCAGCCGCCTCAGAGAAGGTTCGTGTATTTGGGATCGAGCTTCTCGATATCCGTTTCAAGCGGATCAATTACAATGAGAGTGTGCGTCCGAAGATCTATGACCGCATGATCTCCGAGCGTCGCCAGATCGCTGAACGTTTTCTTTCCGAAGGCAATGGCGAAGCCGCGCGAATTCGCGGCAACCGGGTTCGCGATCTGAACAAGATACAATCCGAAGCGTATCGCGCCGTCGAGGAAATCCGCGGCGTGGCTGACGCCTCGGCGGCTGCGATCTACGCAAAAGCCTACAACATCGACGCCCAAGCAGCCGAATTCTATGCGTTTACCCGGACAATGCAGGCCTACAAGGACATGATTTCAGGCGGAACGACGCTGGTCCTGACAACCGATAGCGAACTTTTCAGGTTTCTGAGAGGAATGGAGGCCGGAGAGCCGTCTGGAAGTACATCTCCTCCCCCTCCCGGCCTGACGGCTGCGGCCGAACGCTGATGAATCGGAGGACAAAGAGATGACGGAAGAACCGGTGGATTTGGACGAAACGCGAAGCGCCGAACGCCAGATTGCGACCGACACCCGATGCCGCAAACGCGGTGTTTGGGAGCAAACGTCATCCACACCATCCGCGTTTAATAGGTTCAAAGTTTTGGGTTTTCGGCACGTGCATCCGCCGCAAACGCAAAAGTCCAGTTTGTCCGTTGAAATCACCTCGCGTCTTATCGGTACGCATAGGGCACAACGAATGGCAACTGGTTTACATGTTCACTATTTGTTTTTCATGACGCCCAAATATGCACGCTCGGGTCGGTTGGGCCAATAAAGAAAAACGTTGCGCCTTGTGGCGGAATTTGACCGACTGTCCCGCGAATAGCGGATTGGCCCGCAAATCGTGAGTTCAGCCCGATTGATTAGACGTTTTGCACAGATAATCTCTGGTTACAGGAACAACCATCTGACCTCGGCTTAGCTGAAACTGAAATACAACCAAGCCCTGTTCCGAAAAGGCCATCTCGGATACGATCAGATAGTATCGCCACATTCGCAGAAACCGATCATCGTAGAGGTCGCGGATCGATTCCAGATTGGCCTCGAACTTTTCCTGCCAACATTGAAGCGTTCGCGCGTAGTGGCCGCGCCAGACTTCAACATCTGTGGTCACCAAGTCCTGCTTTTCAATCTCCTTCATGGCTTCGGACATTGATGGTGCATATCCGCCGGGAAAAATGTATTTGTGAATCCATGGCGACGTTCGACCGGGTGCGGTGGATCGACCGATTGTATGCACCAATGCGACGCCATCCGGTTTCAGATTCTCACGCAGTTTGCGAAAAAATGTTGGATATTGGGGCCGACCAACATGCTCCATCATTCCGACCACAACGATACGATCAAATTCTTCGTCGACCTCTCGATAGTCGATCAGGCGAAATTCGACCATATTCCCGACACCGGCCGCTTCGGCTCTGCTTTTTGCATATTCCAACTGCACTTTGGACAAGGTCACACCAACCACCTTCGCTCCATAGTCTCGCGCCATGGTAATTGACATGCCGCCCCAACCACAGCCGATATCCATCACTGTCATTCCTGGTTCGATTAAGAGCTTCTTGGCTATGTGCGCCTTCTTTGCTACCTGGGCCTCTTCGATGCTTTGCACCGGATCTGAGAAATAGGCGCAGGTATATTGAAGGTCTTGGTCAAGAAAAAGTTCATAGAGATCAGCGGAAAGGTCATAATGATGTTCGACATTTCTGCGCGCGATATGAACGGGATTATACTGTGCGATACGTCTAAGTGACTTGCGCAGCCCTGTGACCGACGTGCCGTAACGCCCACCACCATAGTTGTTCGCATTGCGCACAATTAGCGAAACAAAGCCGCGTAAATCGTTTTGCGAAATTGTGAGAGTCTCATCCATATAGGCTTCGCCCAAGGCGAGATCGCCGTTCATTACCAATTTGCGCGGAAGCGCTTTGTCGTGGAGGGTTATGGCTGAACTGGGCCCTTTTCCGCGGCCATAGGTGCTGCAACGCCCATCCGGCCAAGTCACCGCAAGCTCACCTTCTTGGATGATCTTGGTCAAAAGGCGGTCAAGCAATGACACCCACAATGTGACGTCCTCCAATGCTTCCACGATTAGACTACACTCCATGGCAATCGCACAAGTTGAAGGAGCAAGTTATGTCCGCTTAGTGTCCGCAGAGCGGTCGGTCGTGCGCGTAGATAACGCCACATTGAATAGGTAGGTTCCCAAATACTCGCCGATGATCGCCGCGCGAGCACAATCGAAAAGGCACCCTGTGCTGAATTCCTGGCGCATGGACCGGATTTAACTGCGTGTTCGCGGCAATTGGATGCGCCTTTATCGAACTGTCGATAAAGCAGGTGACAGGGAACACCCATGATTTCGTGCTGCCTGAGCGATGGAACGGTCTCGCAGCAACCAAGTTCTTTGCCAAAGCGTTGTAGTCAATCGGAAGCACTGGCAAAACCGTAATCGATAAGAGCGGAGCCAACGCAGCAGGTATTTCAAGAAGTGAACAGGAACTTGAGGCGATTTGGTTGCCCGGTTAAAGTACAGACAATAAGGTCGAAACTCCTGAATAGACTGATCGAGCAAGAACATCAGTTCAAAATACAGCGTGTTCGGCGCATGTGTGGGTTCAAATCTTTCGCATCTGCGTCCGCTAACTTGGATGGCATTGAAGTCGTCTATATGATCCGAATGAAGCAGCTCTCTAGCGCTACAACTTTGGGCTTTCGGTTGTTTGGTGTGATCGCTGGATAAATGTGTCCAGCATGTCGTTAACTCTGGCCGTTCTAAAAGTTTGCAACACAACCGTTCAGCACCCGAAAGAGCGACGATTGCAGATAGTTTTCGAGTGAGAGGTCTGTTTTCGATTGTTTTTATTGGGTCATCCAAGTGCGGCGAAAATTTCACGAGAAAATTCGACGCGAAGCTGCTTTCAATCAGTCCAACATGCAGAAAATTCTGCAACGATGGTTGAATTCATCGAGCCCACTTCTGGTCCTGATGAGTTAACGCGACAGGAACGGCCCATGATGTCTGACCCAACAGAGTTTGCAGGAATAGCGGCACTCTCGATCTATGAGGCACCATCGCTCTCCTTGAATAATCAAAAATTGCTTCCGGAACGCCAAGCCGCGAGGGAATTACGCGCCGCGGTGACGGCTCACGAAAACGCTCCAACAATAGGATTGGAAACAAAATGCCATCAGGCCGTTGCTGACTTGATTAACGCGATCATAGTCACCAAAAACACGGTTCGATGTTTGTGACACCGCGCGGTAGTGGTTTGACTCCCGACCTTTGAAGTGGACCCGAAAAAGAATCCGCCACCGCTCCCGCCCGAATGAAACTCGCCCGATCAGCACGCCTCCGTCCAGTGCTGTTCTGCTCGGCAAACCTTAAAAAGGAGTGCTTCGAAGCCGTTCACTTAGCGTCGCCTTTTCGACGAAGACGAAAAGACCATGGACCAGACGGTCTTTTCCGACGCAGCAGACCATCATCCAATCCTTGTCTCAGGGAGTTCCCGACATGTCCGCCAAAGACGTCAAATTCAGTGCTGATGCGCGCAGCCGAATGCTAACAGGGATCAACATGCTGGCGAACACCGTCAGGATCACTCTTGGTCCAAAAGGTCGAAACGTCATTTTGGACAGATCCCACGGTGCCCCGCGTATCACCAAGGACGGCGTTACTGTTGCCAAAGAATTCGAGCTTCCGGATCACTTTGAAAACATGGGAGCCCAGATGGTGAAGGAAGTCGCGTCCCGCACCAACGAAGAGGCTGGCGACGGCACAACCACTGCTACCGTACTGGCTCAGGCGATCGTCAAGGAAGGGATGAAGGCCGTTGCCGCTGGCATGAATCCGATGGATCTGAAGCGAGGTATTGAACAAGCCGTCCGGGTCGTCGCCGCAAAGATCAAGGACCTGTCCCGACCGGTTGGCGACAGTGTCGAAATTGCGAAGGTAGGGGCCATCTCCGCCAACGGAGATATAGCGATTGGCCGTCAGATCGCCCATGCGATGGCTGCGGTCGGCACTGAAGGCGTAATCACGGTTGAAGAGAGCAAGGGATTGGAGACCGAAACCGAAGTGGTCGAAGGTATGAATTTCGATCGCGGTTACCTTAGCCCATATTTCATAACAAATGTGGTCAAGATGAGCGTAGAGCTGGAAGACTGCGTTATACTGTTCCACGAGAGCAAGTTGTCGTCTCTTGCCGACATGGTGCCGTTCCTCGAAGCAGTCATGGAAGCCGAAAAGCAGCTTCTGGTTGTTGCCGAGGACGTGGAGGGCGATGCGCTGGCCATGCTTGTGGTCAACAAGCTTCGTGGTGGATTGAAAGTTGCCGCCGTGAAGGCGCCTGGGTTTGGGGATAGCCGCAGGGAGATGCTGGAGGATCTCGCGATCCTGACGGGCGGTCAAGTGATCTCGACCGATTTGGGGGCCAAGCTTGAAACCGTCACGCTGGACATGCTCGGTGCCGCAAAGAAAGTCGTCATCTCAAAGGACGATACGACCGTCATTGATGGCGCTGGCGACAAATCAGCAATCACTTCACGGGTCGCCCAGATTCGCTCCCAAATCGAAGATACGACGTCCGACTACGAACGGGAAAAGCTGCAGAGTCGTCTTGCTAAACTGACAGGCGGGGTCGCCATCATCCGGGTCGGAGGGGCCACGGAGATTGAGGTAACGGAACGCAAAGACCGGGTTGACGACGCGTTGAACGCCACTCGCGCGGCGGTTCAGGAAGGTGTTGTTCCAGGCGGTGGTGTTGCGCTGCTCCATTCAGACAAAGCGCTTGCGACCCTTAAAGGTGCCAACTCCGACCAGGATGCCGGCATCAGGATCGTCCGGCGATCAATCCAGGCACCGCTGCGCCAGATTGTCGAAAATGCCGGCGTGGACGGATCGGTCGTCGCGGCAAAGATCATCGAAAGCGAAAACCCATCCTTCGGGTTCGACGCTCAAACGGAAACTTATGTCGACATGCTGACAGCGGGGATCATTGACCCCACCAAAGTTGTCCGGGTTGCTCTGGAAGATGCGGCGTCGATTGCAAGCCTTCTGATCACAACCGAGGCGATGGTCGCACAAAAACCCAACAGGTCTGGAACTGCATCAGATTTGGGACCCTTGAGGGCGTGACGCAGGTCTTTTGACCCAACGACGGGACCACCTCAATGCAGTCGGTCGATTTGTAACATGCAAACGTATTGAGAGAAACCAACCTGAAAGGAATTTAGATGTCAAAAGGTGACAAGAGGCGCGGCAACCGCGAAGTTAAAAAGCCAAAGAAACCAAAGGAAAAAATCGTGGCGACGGCCGATTTCACAAAGGGTCAGAGGCCGGTCAGGATCGGGAATAAGAAAAAGTAATTTTCATAGTCGCAAGACGAAGATTGAACCACAGCAGTGCGTGCAGGATTCGCGTCGTTAGGAAGGGATGGAGACATGGGCAATAGCCGCAACTCCGGCCCATGGTGTCCGAAGGCCATTGGAGCGCCGCTTTGGCATGCTTCGCAATTTGGTTTCCGAAGTTTCTGATCTATACCCGGATTGATTCATAACTCACTATAACGATGCGTTCGGTTTCGTCCCAGAGCGCGAGGCTTGAGAAGCGCAAGCTATCGCGGAGAGTGATGCGCCGGGTGTTGGCAAGGACGTCATGACCTCGAAGGACCTCGGGAAGACGATAGAACGGGATACGGCTGGCCAGATTATGAACATGGTGAACTCCGGTATTCCCGGTGATCCAGCGCAGCATTCCGGGCAGTGCATAGTGTGAACTGCCTTCAAGCGCCGCATCCAGAATGCTCCAATCATTTTCCCGCTGCCAACTGGTATCCTCGAACTGGTGCTGCAGGTAAAAGAACCACATACCAGCAATTGCAGCGAGGAGCATCGTCGGTAGAAACACGAACAACAGGACGTCCAAGTATCCGGCCGCGTGATCTAAGATCGGCGCGAGAAGTTACCGCTGACAATAATCTCGTTGATCAATTTGGCGACTGCCGAATGGGTTTCTAGCTCTAATTCCGAACCATTGGCACACTCGTGGGTCACGGCAGCATCGCGCAAAACCCCGACGATCTCACGTTCCTGAAGAAGATTGAGATCGTTTAAGGCAAGTAGAAGAGCCTCGCAGATCGAGAGTGCAGCCATGCCTGCGGGATCTTGGTGGTCTGACATTGGGGTCATTCCTTTTAAAGTCATTGGATTCGTGACCAGGCGAGGTGGTGATGGTTTTTCTATTGTCATATGAGTTTTGGTATTTTGGACTGATCGAAAGTAGCCTCAATACCAAATTCTTCGTAGAGTCTTTGCAGGCTCGGGGAAATCCAACGATGAACACCAACACCAGCCCGCTAACACAGAAACTCTCGGCATTTGTTGCCTTGGCAGAGGCGGAACTGGCCGTTTTGGAACAATTGCACCAGCGGAGGAGAACCTTTGAGGCTGGCCGAGATCTTGTTTATCAGGGACAATCGGAACAGGCTGCCTATATCCTCGCCGCAGGCTGGGTTGTTTCATATAAGATTCAGCCTGACGGATCACGCCAAATCGTCGATTTCCAGATTCCTGGGGATTTCCTTGGGCTGCGCAGCGTTTTGTTGCACACTTCAGACCATGGCATTGAGCCGATTGTTGATATCGAAGCCGCCGAGGTTCTGGTGAGTGATCTTTTGCAAGCCTTCGCAGAGACACCTCGGCTGGCCACTGCAGTTTTATGGGCCGTGTCACGCGACGAAGCGATGGTTGTCGAACATCTTGTCGGGCTTGGGCGGCGTGATGCGGATGCGCGCATGGCACATTTCCTACTGGAACTTGGAGTCAGGCTGTCGCTTGTGGGGATGGGCAGCAAGAAAGGCTATGCCTGCCCGCTCACACAGTACCATCTTGCCGATGCACTGGGATTGAGCGCCATTCACGTCAACCGCGTCCTGCGCAAACTCAGGGAGGACGAGTTGGTTACATTTCGGGATGGGTCTGTGACGTTCAATAACTATGAGGGTCTGGTTAAACTGGCGGATTTCGATCCAGCGTATCTGGATCAGAAGCGGCCGCTTCTGGCCTGATTGGGTCCACAATCTGGTTTTGGACGATCCTGCCTACATCTCCAACGCGTGACGTTACATCAGCGCCCTACTGGCTTCCTTGAGTTCCTTGTGAGCCTCTTCGTCATTTTCTGCTTCGTGGGCACTTTCAGCGGCCTGATAGTGTTTCAATGCCGTCGCCTTTTTGGGGCCTTCAGGCGCTTTGTCCTAGGCGGCCTTGACGGAGGCCATGTGCTTGACGGTGAGGTTTTCCTGACTCTGGTCTTCATCATTCATTGGAATGTCCTTTCCTGACCGTCCGAGAATAAGAAGCACGAGACTCATACAGCCCTTTTGGGGAGCTCCATGTTCCCCGCGCCCCTCAGATACTCAAAAAAAATGCCAACCAAATACACAGCGGACACATGTTACCTAACGGGTTTCAGAGCGCCTTCGTACTGACGCAGGTTAGCCCGCTTGAGCGAGATAAAAGATCCGCGCAAGTATCAGAGCGCCCATGAGTGCAATCAGCATCCAATAAATCGGGATCCTGGGGCCGTTATACTTTATTGTCTCTGGCAGTTTCGAAACGCGATGCGACACGCGCTTAGGTAACAAGGCCACCAACTTTGTCGCCACACTACCGCTCGCATGATTAAGCGTGGGTACATCTCTGACTGTTGAAAGATGCGCTTTCAGCCGGGCATGCGCTGCATCTCGGCCCAGAAGTGTAAGCTCACGAGCCTCGGTCCAAGGCTCGAGCCCGAGACGCGCAAGGGCTGACAAAGCCGTGACTGTTGCACCGGTTCTTCACCCACTTCTGCAAGCAGGAAAGGGTCGTAGTCGGAGCCATCCGGGCGAAGAACATCTGATACAGACATGATTTTTCCTTTCGGACTGGGGGAGCGGCGCTCGACAAAAATCGTTGGGACAAAGATACCGACCAACGCGTTGTATACCGCATTCAATATTGCTTGATTGCTGCAAGGCGCAAAGACTTGCATCTGCCTGGATGCGCCACCTTCTAGCCCCGATTGTCGGGAGTGAGGCTGTTGCACACATCCTGACAGTAAAGAATCTGATGGGTACTAACTTCGATCAGCATAAAGCCCGTGGGTTGGGAATAATATAGCCCTAAGTGCTGTGACTTGACGGGGCATCTGGACTGATGCGGCCGACCATGGTCGGTGCCGGAAATCCAGCGATCAATTCAACGGAGGTATGGGATGCTCACGCGTTCGATCAGATCAATGGTGACGTTCACCAATGCCTTCAGGTTGGGAAACAGCGACATCGTGTTTCCGGCTGGTGCGTATGAAATTCTCTTCGAGGAGGAGTTGCTGCAAGGCGTCAGCTTTGAGGCTTACCGACGCACCGCGACCTACCTGATGGTCAGAGGTCGAGGGAGTCATGTCGGTCAAACAACGATGCACATGACAACACAAAAGGATCTGGAGCACGCCATTGCCTGCGACTAGGCCCGTTGTGAAACAATTCAACATAGCGAAGCGGCGCTTTCTCCGCTGGAGGACTTGATATGACCAATCCTGAATGGCTGAAACCTGGTATGTATGGCGCGCTGCTCGGCGCGGTGTTTGTCGGCGTTGTTGGATTTTCTTGGGGCGGCTGGATGACTGGCGGAAGCGCGAACAAGTTGGCAAGCGAAATGGCGCGGGACCAGGTGATCGCGGCGCTCGTGCCAATTTGCCACGACATGTCCCGCACGGATAATCAGCGTTTAGCAAAGCTCGCAACGATCCAGGCTGCCACGTCGTACAAGCGACGCGACGCCGTGATGGATGCGGGTTGGGCAACCATGCCTGGTTCCGATTCTCCGAACCGCGATCTCGCCAAAGCGTGCATAGAAGGGCTGAACCTTGATGCATCTTAATATGATTGCGTCAAGGCCGCCCTTGTCAATTCACACTGGTTTGCTACGGTAAGTGGGATGTTTGGATTGCAACTGGAAGGCGACCAAGGAACCTGTTCGACCCTTGGTGTTAGAAAGTGGGATGCCGATGCAAGCAGTCTGAAATTTCCCTCAGGTACAATCTACCGCGGCGCAACAAGCGATCACACTGGCTCAGCCAAACTCACCGGGCCCGTCAGGCGCGAAATGAAAATAGGCATGAACTACAACGCTCTTATTGGGGGCAATAAACGCGCCGGATGTCGCGAGAATTCGACTATGCAAGGAAAACTTGCCAAAACTAACGGGGATAGCGAAGCCTGCCTAAATTTGAAGTTGTTGTAACTTCTCAAATAGCGGTCCGATACCGAGCGTCATGTGCTGATTTGCTTGGCAACGCGCCGTAGTAAATCGGCCCTTCAAACCCCATATACTGATAGGCTACGTGCGAATTTTCGGGTCTGACCGACGCACCGAGGTCTCAGTGGAAAATCCGAAATCGATTGGGATCATGTCTTTCAATGACCTGGCTATTAGGTCTGCCGTCCTGCTGAACCGTCGAATAAGGAAACCGACAATCAGGGCGGCAAAGGCCGGTTCAGCCAATCTCGAAAAACCCCGAGAGTCGCGCCGGAACGGGCTGGCGAGCCCTACCTGGCCCTTAATCGAAAGGACCACCGCAATGGATGACCAATTCAGCAAGACCATCGCAGTTTTCGACTGGCCATTCACAGTGCCCGGTTTTGCAGAAACGCTCCCCGCCGGCGAGTATGAAATCGAGACCGAACTCGCCTCGCCTCCGGATCACCAAGACCCTGAAGCTTGGAAGGCCTCGGTTGTTGTCCACCTGCATCCACGCATTTCCCATCCGGGATTAACCCGGAGCCTAACCGTTTCATTAATTGATCTCGACAATGCCCGCGCGAAGGACAAGCTTTCAGGAAGAGAGCTGTCTGATGTTTTTCTGGAAGAAATGCTGGCAGACCCAATGGTGCAGCTTGTGATGCAGGCCGACGGGGTATCCGAGGCCCAATTGCGCCATCTTTACTCTGGATCGCGGACAACGCGGGAGAATATCGATCTCGTTGACCAAAGTCCCAAAGACGAGACCCCGCAAGTTTTTTCGCAGGACAGCTCTGAAATTCAGAACGCCGAAAATGAAGGGATGCCATGCCAACAGGCCACTTCGCTTGTACCTGAATGAAGTGGAAGAAGCGAATGCCTGAATCAACGATACGCGAGGAACTGATGCAAAAGAAGAAGGAATTCATCGTCTCGGAACCGCCAATGCGTGCGCTTGCAGATGCGCCCAAGGAACGGTTCTGCTTGCGCTGCAAATCCTCTTTCTGGAGTGAAGGTTTTGGCGAGCGCATCTGTTCCCGCTGCAAGGGCACCTCAGCTTGGCGCGCGGCTGTGCCGGAAGGCGTCGGTCAAGGTCGCCGCCGCTCTGGCGGCCGGTCGTGACAGATCCCTTGATTGTTTTTAGGGCTGCCTGGCGTCGTTGTCCGAGATAATGCGAAAGCCCCCTTCGTCCGCGGTGCTTACCTATCACAACGCACGGATCTCGCCCGCGCAGCGAATGGCCGGTTTGATGAAGCTGCGTTGCGGCGTGGCCTGACCCGATGAATGGCAGCTTTGGGCCGTCAAATGCACGAGTGGAACTTCGCTTCGCAAGCGATTTGCCTATCCCATGGAGGAGACTTTTTGATGAACTTCAATCACGTTTCCTTCTGGGTCGTGAAAGAACACTTGGTGCCACTCTTTCGAGAAAGCCGTTCCATAGTCTGAGTATGGAATGCCGCATTCATCGAGCTTTCTGAGAAAGGCATCAAGGTCATCGGTACGAAAGGCAATATGCCCTCGTTCAACCGGATTTATTGCATGCATGTTTTTGAACGCGACACCTAAGTCCCGTTCTGCAAGATGCATCTGCATGCTACCTTCGGTCGCAAATCTGATTTTGCCGTCATAGCCCATATCTTCGTTTGCTTCAGTGCGAGGGAAATTTTGTTGTGGGATATCAGCAAGACCAAGTACGCTTGTGTAAAAGTCGTGCATACGATCGACATCGTCGGCCACAAAGTTAATGTGATGAAATTCCAGCTTCATTGTCAGTCATCTGTTCAATGTTTTTCTTCTGCGGTTCTAACATCAAAGGCCGCAGCTTGGGATAGAAGAAGTTGAATTAGTTTCTCCGAATTACAGTTTTGCCCGCAATCCAGCTACTTCCCGTACCAGGTCATTGTTCTCGCAAAAGGCAGATCCTATATGCGCGGCGATGGGTTTTGGAGGCCAAGTCTGATGGTGCGTACGTTTGTTCTCATGGCCGTGATGTCAGCTTTTGTGGGTGTCATCGGGCTCATGCTGGGCGGTGAGGTGGGCCTTGTCATCGCGCTCTGCCTCGCATTTGCGATGAACTTCTTCTCCTACTGGAATTCGGACAAAGCCGTTCTGCGTATGCATGGTGCGCGGCGTGTTGATGCGCGCTCGGCACCGGAGCTGTGGAAAATGACCGAAATGATGGCCCGGAAGGCCGGTATGCCCATGCCCGCGCTCTACATCATGGAGACCGAGCAGCCCAACGCCTTCGCCACCGGACGCAATCCGGAGAATGCCGCTGTTGCCGTCACGCGCGGCTTGTTGAGCAACATGAGCCGCGAAGAGATGGCTGCTGTTGTTGCTCATGAGCTGGCACATATCAAAAACCGCGACACGCTTACGATGACCATCACCGCAACCCTGGCCGGGGCAGTTTCGATGCTGGCGAATTTCGCGATCTTCTTTGGCGGCGGGCGCGACAGGCCTTTGGGTATTGTCGGTACTATTGCCATGATGATCCTTGCGCCCCTGGCTGCGGGCATGGTGCAGATGGCGATCAGCCGGGTGCGTGAGTATGAGGCAGATGCCGAGGGGGCCGCGATCTGCGGTAATCCTGATTGGTTGGCCTCGGCGCTCGCCCGATTGGGCCAGCTCTCTGGCCGGATCGACAATATTGCTGCCGAGCGTAACCCGGCCACGGCGCATATGTTCATCGTCAACCCGCTTCATATGCAGGCGGTGGATAGCCTTTTTGCCACGCACCCGCCGATAGACAAGCGCATCGCCAAGCTGCGGGCACTTGGTGGTGCCAAAGGGTTGAAAAGCAGCGCCCACCCTTCGAGAGGTGGCCCTTGGGGCTAGTTGAAACCGGCATGATAGATCATTAGTTTGCGCCGCGATTGCCAATAGGAGTTACGAGCCATGACAGAGACCCTTGAGAAAGAAACGTTTTCCTTCCAGACCGAAGTGGGCCAGCTCTTGGAGATCGTCGCGGGTTCGCTTTATTCCAACCGCGAGGTGTTTTTGCGAGAGCTCGTATCCAATGCATCCGACGCCTGTGACAAGCTGCGCTACGCTGCCCTGACCGACGCGTCGCTTGCCCCATCCGAGGATTTTGCGATCACGCTTGAGATTGATGCCAAGACCAAGGCGTTGTCGATTTCGGACAATGGTATCGGCATGAACCACGCTGATCTGCTTGAGACCCTTGGCACCATTGCCAAATCCGGCACCGGTGCTTTCATTGAAGCGCTCAAGGCTGACGACAAGGACAAGCCAGGCCTGATTGGCCAGTTTGGTGTGGGTTTTTATTCAGCGTTCATGGTGGCGTCTCGGGTCGATGTCGTGACCCGCAAGGCAGGCGAGAGCGAGGCCTGGCTTTGGTCTTCTGACGGCAAGGGCGAGTTCTCCATTGAGCCGACCGAGCGCGTGACCAACGGAACTACAGTGACGTTGCACCTCAAAAAAGACGCAAAGGAGTTTGCCGAAGAGGCCCGTATTCGGCACATCATCAAGACCTATTCCGAGCATATCAACTTCCCGGTTAAACTTGGAGAAGACACGCTCAATTCAGCCGAAGCACTCTGGACCCGCCCTGCGAAGGACATCTCGGAGGAGCAATACACCGAGTTCTACCGTCACTGCTCCCACGCCTTTGATGCGCCGTGGAACGTGATGCATAATAAGGTCGAAGGCACGCTCAACCACACCAGCCTGCTCTTTGTACCCAGCACCCAACCGTTCGACCTCTTTGAGCCCGAGCGCAAAAGCCATGTGAAGCTCTATGTCAATCGGGTCTTTATTTCCGAGACTACGAAGGATCTGATACCAGCGTATCTACGCTTTCTGCGCGGGGTTGTGGATAGCCAGGATCTGTCGCTCAACGTCTCGCGCGAGATGTTGCAAACCGATCCGCAGCTCGCCAAGATCAAGACTTCGATCACGAAGAAGGTTTTGAGTGAGCTGAAGAAAAAAGCCACCAAAGCACCTGATGAGTACGCAACATTCTGGGGCAATTTCGGTGCAGTGCTGAAGGAAGGCCTGGTCGAAGATGCCGCGCTCCGCGATCGGATCCTCGAGATTTGCCGCTTCGCCTCCACCGCTGTCGGCGACTTGACAAGCCTTGCAGATTACGTGGCTCGTATGAAAGAGGGACAAGAGGCGATCTTCTACATCGCGGGCGAAGATCCGGCCAAACTGGCCCAGTCTCCACATCTGGAGGGCTTCAAAGCCAAAGGGGTCGAGGTGCTGCTCCTGTCCGACCATGTGGATGAGTTCTGGTTGCAGCACATCACAGAATTCGACGGCAAGCCATTCAGGTCCATCACCCGCGGGACAACAGATCTCGACGAGATCAAGGCAGATGAAGCCCAACCGGAAGAAGACAAGCCCGAAGAAGCTGATCTCTCGGTTTTGTCGCAAACTCGTACTCAGCGCAAAAATATCCTAACGACTAGACACGGTTATCCAGCGAGAGCCGCAAACTGCGCGAAGCCGTCGCCCTCCAGTTCAAATTGTTTCTTCCGGATCATTTGAGCAACTTCGATGCCATCGAGCGTCGCTGCCGCTGACGTGAAGGATTTGAATCCAAGCATCGGACGCGTTCGCCGTTTGATAAAGCGATGGTCTTGCTCAATTCGATTGTTTAGGTACTTGGATCTCACTGCGGTGATCTTGGTTGGGCAACCAAATCGCTTGAGGATCTTGTTTACTTCATTGATTCCGGCAGCATTTGCTCCGCTCTTGTCGATCACGATCCGCAATGGAATGCCGTTGTTGGCCAATGCCTTCGCAAAAAACTTCTTGGCCGCTGCAGTGTCCCGATGTTCAGATAGCATGAAATCAAGGGTTTTCCCGTCACGATCAATCGCACGATAGAGATACATCCACTGGCCGCGCACTTTGAGATAGGTTTCATCCATGCGCCAGGAAGCGGCGCCGGACTTCTTTCGCTTATGCGCCTCGATCGCGACCAAGGGCGAGAATTTAACCACCCATCTGCTGAGCGTTGCATGATCAACAGTGACACCGCGCTCGGCCAGGATCTCCTCCAGATCTCGCAAGGACACCGAGTACGGTTCTGTCGCAAACTTTTTAGATGGCAAAGCATCAGTGGATTTGGCGAGCAGTTTATCCCGCCATTTGGATGAAC
>NZ_JBXWOX010000024.1:0-68566 GCF_059611125.1 Ruegeria sp. CDSB029 | reverse complement strand
AGGCGCGACATGTGGCTCGGGATAATCATGGCGCCGACATAGCTTGCTCAAACCGGGCGAACAACTTGGCAATACCCCGCAGAGAGATTGAGACCACCAGTTTAGCACTTGTCTTATCGGGTGATACGGGCGGCTGGCGGCCCTTCGCTCTTGTTCAGTCGAAAGTCTCGTGTTCCGGATTTTCGGCGACCGCGCCATGTGAATTGAACCACCACCGGATGATCGATCAGGCGACGTGGAGGAGCCCACGTCGCCCTTGGTTGTTCAGAAATGACCGCAAAGGCCGCTGATCGTCACTGTCCGGTCATTCCACCAGCTCGAAATCGTTCATCTTCCATGATTGATCGAAGAACGGCTCCAACGGTCCGTAGAGACGCACGATTGCTGTCCAGCCTTTGTCTGGATCTGTTTCGACCCAATTTGACGCCATCCCTTCCGGCGCTTCTGGTCCGAAATAGAGATCGACGGTGCCATCCTCGTTCTGGGCAAGATCATCATAGCTGCTGAGTGCAGGAAACTCCTGCGAAGTTGCCATCATCGAACGATTGGCGCTGTCATATACCACGACGGACCAGAAATCCTTCGCAGGAACATCAGCTGGAACGGTCAGCTTGTATGTCTTCGCACCGTCGAGCGGAACACCTTCGCCATCGGTATGGGTACACAAATATTGCGACCCGATACCCACATTTTTGCTCGCCATGGCCGGTGTCACGCCTGTCGCATACGCTGCAAAAAAGGCCTGAGCGTCGTAGTCGAGGTATCCGTTCGGGTCAAAGGTATAGACGCCGCCGACAAACGGGTTCCACCATTTGCGATCCTCGTAGATGTATTTGTTGTCGCCAACATAGTTCCACATGTTCGCCCGCAACAAAGCCGCCCCGGCCTTTGCCGCCGGTTCGAGGATGGCTTTCTCCTCTGGCGTCGGAGCAAACGGCTTGCCGAACTCGATACCGACGGATGCGAGCAGGAACTTCTGTGCGCCTTCCAGCGCATCGGGATGCTCTTCTTCAACGAGGTGCCCGATCTCTTCCAACAGGTGGTAGTTCTCGGAATGCACTGTCAGGATATCCTGACCGGAGCCATTGATGAGTTCTGTCGGCTCCGGATTGTCAGCCTGAGAGAGCGGGTAGATCTTCAGATTCTCGTAGAGCGCGTTGGCCGCATCCGTCTTGCCGTCGACTAGGAAGGCCCTGAGTGCCATCCAGACGCCGTATGTTTTTGACTCGAAGGTGAAGTAACCCTCGGGCACATCACCCTCATACCCCGGCGGAAGGACAAGGAACTTTCCGCCTTCGCCCTTGTCTGGTCCGGCATTTCCAACATCGCCGACATATCGCATCCACATATCATTGAAGAAGCCGAGCATTCCTGCCGGCGCCTCGACAACGGTGGGACCATCTGCCTTGAGATCAAGAAAGGTCATCGCATAGACGGTCGTGTTGTTGGCCGTCAGAAACTCGGACTTGGCGTCCATCAGATCCTTGAACACGATAACTTGGTTGGGTTTGCCGGTGCCGAAATCGGCAAAGCCCTTGCGCATGGCATAAAGCGATGCGCCAAAGACGTTCTGTTGGATCACCTCCATCACCCGATAGGTCGTCCGGATCTGGAAGAGACTTTCGGTGGTCTCGGCCGTCGGGAAGCCTTTTTCAAAGACGAAATCGCCGATGATCGTGTTGAACTCTTCGTTCTCAAGGAACCGACCATCGCCGCCTTCCGCGAGAACCGTACCGGCGTTAAAGGCAAGTGCCGCGCAACTGGCAAGAAGCGTGCGTTTCATCGTTTTCTCCTGTTCGGTTGTCAGTTTGCTTTTTCGACGTCGGGCAACTGCCATCCGCTCTCGATCCATCCTTCGGCGGGACCATAGAGCCGGAACAGCAGGAAGAAATCCTCGCCCGTCGGAATCCAGTTGCTTTCGAGCCCGTCCGGGGCCGTTGGTGCGAAATAGACGTCGACCGAGCCGTCGTCATTGACCTGCATGTCCGGCAGGTCTGGCGTGGCCAACCCGACGCGTTCATTGCCAGTCACGAAGCCCTTGGTTTTCATGCTGTAGACGATCACCGACCAGAAATCCTCGGCCGGCGTATCGGCGGGGACATTGAGCTTGTAGCTGTCCTGCCCGTTAAGCATATCTCCGTCGCTGTCGGTCAGGCCTGTAAGGTAGAAAGTCCCGCCACCCAGTTTCTTGGGAAGGTAGGTGATCCACGAATAGGACCCGCCGGCACGGTCGTCGATCAGGACCATGTCCTCGGTCACATAGGGAAAACCCGCTTCGGGCTGGCCTTCTGCGAATGCCCAGATGCCCCACTGGCGGTCTTCCCAGAGCGGAACGACAGAGCGCGTGATGAAATGCTCCTGCATGGTGTCATAGGCACATTGCAGACCTTCCAGCATTGCGGACTGCATTTCCTCGTCCGGCTCGAACGCCTCGCCGCGCACCATGCCCAGAGAGGCGAGCATCGCCATTATGACCTTGTCCTGTTCCAGAACCGGTTCGCGCTGGATGACGGTGTTCATGTCCTCAAAGAAGGTCATGTCATAGACCGGCAAGGTGTTGATAGGGTTCTCTTTCACGTCGACGAACTCGGTCGGCGACGGGTTGTATGCCTCGGAGAATGGATAAACTTGAAGCGTCTGAGCGTAGGCCGCCTGATCCTCGCTTGTTCCGCCATCCTTTGCGACGGGGCGGAATGCGAAATGAACGCCATATGTGTTGGAGCGATAGACGTAGTAGCCGTCTTGCGGGAGATCTCCTTCGTATCCCGGTGGCACGATCAGGTATTTTCCCCCCGCGCCGGCATCATCGCCGGACGTTCCAACATCGGCCAGTGGAACCTGCCAGGCGTTCGTGATCGTTCCAAAGAATGCCGCCTTTTCTCCGGCAGGCGGAACATCGATGACAACGGGTTCATCCACCGCGTATCCACCGCCAAATACATACGGTGTCACGTCATTGGCCGTCAGGAAGCCGTGCCGGCTGTCCATCGGTTCGCTCATATAAGCGATCACGCCATTGTCAGCCCCCGCATCGCGCTGGATCGCCAACTCGATATCGTAAACGCCAACGGCAGGCATCGCCCAGATCGCAGCCTCGCAGGAGCGCCGGACAACGGTATCGCGGGCGATGTCAGACATCTCCGCCACAACAGGCCCAGCCAGAAATGAAAGTGCAACGCCTGCATACAGCCCACGAGCAGCCTGCCTGGTTGCCATATTTGTACTTATGGTCATCTGCGTCTCGCCTCCCGCCAATATCCTAATTGAGAGCATAGGTTGGCATATCGCTGCGAGATCGGCGTATCATTTCACGACAGAATCACGATCAAGTAAACCTGTATGCCAGCAGACCCTCCCATGATCTCCGCCAAGGCGCTTGGTGCGATGCCGCAATTCACGCTTGAAACCTGCGGGCATAAACCGCTTGAACGAGCGTTGAAGCGATCCGGTTTGCCCCATCGTTTCATCGAAAGTCGCGATGGCTACATCCCGCAACACTCCCTCGCGACGTTCATTCAAGAGGTCGGGCGTTCCACCGGGGAAGAGAATATCGGCCTGCTCTGGGCACCGCATCTCACCGTCGCGGATTACGGGGCATGGGGGGACTACGTGCTGTCCTCGCCAAACCTCGGAGCGGCTCTCGTGCGAACGGCAAAGGCGATCTCGTATCACTCGAGTGCGGATCTGATCGAGTTTCAAACACACAGCGCCCGTGCATGGTATGGATATCGCTTCAGACTGCGATCACATAGTGCGTATTCCGACGTCGCTTTTTCGGCAGTAGGCGTCTTTCTCAGCGTCTTCCGGCACTACCTTGGACCAGCGTGGTCTCCGGAGCGGCTGATGATCGATACTTCAAAACCGTCCTCAGGAGATCGCGCCGAGGAAGTCTTCGGGTGCCCGGTCCATTGGGATCAACCTGCATTGGGAGTTGTCTTTTCCAGCAAACTTTTGCGGACGACCGCGACCGTGGCCAAACCGAAAGCGACTATCGAGGACATTGCTCGAGAGAGAGCTGGTGGCCCGCCCATGACTTTGCCCCACAAGGTCGCTGCCATGGTGCGACTGCAGATCTATGAGGGTTCGGTGTCCATCGAAAGAACCGCAGAATGCATGGGTATCGGGGTCCGAACTTTGCAGCGAGGATTGATGCTGGATGGGGTTCGGTTCAGGGACATCGTGAACAACTCTCGGATTGAGCGTGCCAAAGAACTTCTGCGTCACGGCGATGTGTCGGTTGCAGCCGTCGCATTGGATCTTGGTTATTCGAGCCCAAACAACTTCAGTCGGGCCTTTAACGCTCAAACAGGCTTTTCGCCCAGCCAGTTTGCGGCTTCGGACCCACGCTAGGTCGCTTGGCCTCGGAAGTCGAGTTTGAGTCAACGCTACTAAGTCGAGACTTTTGGGACCTCGCAACAAGCTTAGGAGCTGCCGTTCGCAGCGACGAACCAAAAGGCCAGATCTGGGTCGGTCAGGTAGGTGCAGGAACCTTAGGCAAATGTCTGGAAGGGTTCGCATTGTGGTTCATACTCGTGGAACCGCGAGGTCGGCTTTGCGCAGGTTACCGTTGTTTGGGGCATTCGCTCGAAGGACCGCACAGTCCGCGTCTTACCGGTTCAGGCAAGGTGCCGCGAAGGGTCGGTTTTCAACACATCCCGTTCGGAAACTTCAATTCCACCCTGTTTTGCACGGAGCCTGAATCTGGCCCAGCTGCATCAAAATACTTTCTACGTAGCCCTTACATGCTGTGTCCCTCATCCTCATGAATGTGGGTGGCCTGTTCGCGGGCATGAGCAATCTCCTGCACCACGGCGACAATCTTGCTGGACGAAACCTGGTGCAGCTCACCAACAACGGCCTCGGCGCGTTGGTAGCTGTCCGGAACGCCTTGGCTGTTGAAGTGGGCAGCAGCGGTGGAAATGTCCGCGTCTTTCCAAGTCGCCGTTGTGCCGACTGAAACGCTGTCATGATCGTTGTAGCGGGCCAGGAAGGTGTTTCCTTCGAGACCGAAGCTGTTGGCGGTTGCAAAAATGTCATCACGCACAGCCAGCCATTTTTCGGCCTCGGACGGGTCCAGATTGTCCAGCTCGGCCGCATTCATGGACATGGTGTAATTGTCATCGGCAACAGTATACGCCTGCAGATCGGTGTCGTATGGGCGCAGTTCGGCAACATCGCCCTTCAGCTCTCCGATCTGGACGTCCATTTTGGCGCGCAAATGCGGATCTTCGACCTCTCGGGCAAGAGCCTCCATGTTCTCGATGGAGTTCACGATGTCTTTGGTTTGTTCTTCGTAGGTCTCGAAACCGGCCTGCCCCAGAGCGGATTGCATATACTGCACATAGCGATCACCGGGCATCTGGTAGTCATCCGAACCCTTAAAATCCTTGTCACCACTCAGATCCGCGAGCGACGAATAATATGGATGGTACAGATCGTATTCCTGCGCGTCGGTCATATGACGGGAAACCAAAGCCTGCATATCGCCCTGGTCAACTGGTTCCCCTGACCTCTCGGCAGCTTCCAGTTCGATCTTCAGGTCTTCTACCAGATCTTGTTGTGCTGTGTGTTCGTCAACGCGGCGGTTGGCCTGGTCCTCGATGTCAGCCAGTCGGCCACCAATGGCGGCATTGTCATACCCCATACTCCGATGCTCTTTCGTGATGATGTCGATCTGCTCTGAAACGCGATCTTCTCGGGGCGCGGATTGGTCGAACTTGGCATAGGGTGCAAAGTGTCCGACTTCGTTCAAAAGGTAGTCTGTACGCGAAACCATAGTTTTTCCTTTACGAGTTGATGGATAACTCTGTGATGGGTCTGCAGATGGCGTTGGCGCGCGCATCAGGCAGACCGGGCGAAGCCCTTATAAGCTGTGTCCGTCATCGTCGCCGCGCCCCTGCAAGAGCGGGTGCGTTGCGTGGGCGTGAACCTCTGAGAGTTCTTCTGAGATTGCGATGATCTTGGTAGAGGCTATTTGGTGCAGCTCGTCAACAACGGCCTCAGCGCGGTCATGGCTGTCCGACATTCCTTGCGCCTGGAAATGGGCCGCAGCCGTCGAAATGTCGTCACTGCGCCATGCCATTGTTGTGCCCAATGTGACGTTGTGGTGGTCTCCAAACCGGGCAATGAACGCCTCGCCATCCAAGCCGTAGCTGGTGGCGGTCTCTGTCACGTCCTTGCGGATCTCGGACCACTCGGCGGCTTGCGGGTAATCCAACACGTCCATTTCGGCGATATCTATCAGGGTCGAGTAACGCCGGTCCTCCATGATGAAAGCTTGCAGGTCAGGATCGTTGGGCCGCATATTCGCGACGTCACCTTTCAGCTCGCCTATCTGAATATCCATTGAGACGCGCAGGTGTGGATCTTCGACCTCGCGCGCCAGCCCTTCCATTTTTTCGATGGAATGCAGGATATCAGCGGACTTCTTCGACCAATTGTCACTGGCATCCTCGCCCAGCGTATCGCGCATGTAGGCGTCATAGCGCACTGCTGGCGGCGCGTAGTTTTCGGACGATTGATAGTCTTTATGATCGACAATATCAGCCATCGCCGAGAGGGTTCCGCCGCTCTGCTCGATGTGTTGGTGAGCATCAATATGCTGGATCACGCGGGCCTTCAGATCCGGGCTGATTGCTTCCTCATCGCCGCCCAAATCGACATGCTGGCGCAACTCGCGCATCAACTCAGGCGACTTGTATTCGGGGTCTCCCGGCTCACCGTAATCATCAAAATGATGGGCTTGATCCAGTAGATGTTCCAGTCTCGAACCCATAGGTTCCTCACTTTCCACGAGTTGGATGGCAAACTCTTCGATCTTTTCGCTGATGGCGTTGGCGCGCTCATCAAACAGATCCGACATTCTTGCGATGGATAAAGTCATCACATCCGCAGCCCTATCGCGGGCCCTTAATTCGACGTCCGGGGTGCTTTCAACAAGTGACAGTCCGGCCTGTACTTTCCACGTGTCGGTCTCAACTTCCTGCCGCAAACCGCGCTCAAGGCGGGTCGTCGCGGTCAGCTCAATTCCGTATCCTTCAGCAACCTCAACCTGGATACCGCGCTGAACGTCGATGTTCATGTCGCTGCTCATTCCCATAGCAAGCCACTGACCATGCTCGACGCCCCGGTTGTTCACAACGATGTGGACATGGGGGTTGTCAGTGTCGTTGTGGAACACGGTCAGATAGTCCCAGGTATCGCCAAAATCACCGCTTCCAAAAAGACGATCTGCAAACTCCAACCCGGCCTCATGAGCGGCGTCCGGATAGGTGCCTTCGGGAAAAGAAACGATCATGTGGCGGGTGTAACCAAAGTTCGTTTTTCCGTTGAAATCCTCCGCCCAGGTCTCGATCAAATCACTGACCTGATCCGCATCGAGCGGGGTCACGCCATTGTCTCGGATGTCCAATAGACCCTCTGCTCGATGGGTCAGATAGTTGATCTGGCGGCGCAGCTCATGCGCGTTTTTTACCCCACCCTTGCGGACGTGTTTCACAACCGCCTCGGGCTTTCCAACCACAGCACCAAGCCGCGCCTTGATGGATGAGGCCCGCGAGATCATGAACTTCATACGCTTGGCGGTCTGCAGCTGTTGGGTGATGCGCTTAGAACGATCGACACCCTTCTGAGCCTCACGGAAGGCAAGCTCCAGGAAGTCCCCTGCTGTCAGATCGCGGGTCGCGGCGTTCATTCTTCAGGTATCCAATCGTCGTCGCGCAAGATCCGGCGAATGGCGGATCCAGGTTCACGGTTTCGGCGGGCGGCAGTGATCATCGCCTTCAGGTCTTGCCGGTGCTGGATGATCGCACGATGGAGATTTTCGACATCGCGCCGGTCGTCATCCGTCCAGATCACCGTCCCGCGTTTGGCCGATTTGGCGAGCTGGTTGAGGTTGGTGTATCCCCCCTGAACCTGCCGCAAGTGCTTCTGCCAGAGATCCACAACAGCGGGGTCAGGATCGAGATAACCGATCAACCGATAGATCAGACGCTGGATGATCTGGTTGCGGCTCTTGGCGCCAAGCGCACCCACGGCCTCCTCCAGACGCGCCAGCGCATCCACTGGCAGTCGAACGGAAAAGACGGTGGTGTCAGGGGTTCTGCTCTCGCTCAAAACGCACTCAGTTGAATATCAATCTTTGGTTGTATTTGTGATTTGTAACACAACTACCTTATCCTGTCATACTCTCCAAGAGTAAACCGGGGGTGATTTTGGAAATCTGTATTTTCTCAAATTGCCCGCGGAACAGTTTTGCTCTTGGAGTCAATTTCCACGCCGGGAAAAGGGTTCCGCCCCTTTTCCAGCCAGCAGGCGTGGGTGCCGGTGGACCGGCGCAGGGCAATCACGCAAAGCGGGAGCTGCCCGGACAGCGCCCGTCACATTCCGGCACGTTCAAGGTCAGTATGGCATTTTCCGCGCGCCTCAGCGCGCTCAATGTCCCGCCGCATGTGCGGTGGGTGTGGCAGGGTCTGAGAGCTGTCGCGTTGCGGCAGGTCGGCACCCCTGCCCGGTCATTGGACCGCGCGCCACCTGTGGCGCATATGTGGTCCGGCCTGCGGCCGGAGCAGAAGAAAGGGCGGCTTGCGCCGCCCTGCCCTCTCGTCATTCGGAGACGGAATCGTTGTCGTCCCGCTTCGGGAAAGCCACCATTTCGACGCCGGGGAACATGCAGTGCTTGACCTGGATCGAGGTGATGGTGCCGGTCTCATCGGTGTTGACGAAGAGCACCCCGCAACGGTCCCAGAATGTCTTGCCTTCTTTTTCACCGGTCTTGACGTTCAGTTTCAGAGTTTGAGTTGCCATTGTTTGATCCTCGCTTTGGCGTGTTTCGATGAACATGGGAAAAGCGGGTATCAAGGGGATGTCAGCAGGTAATTTGATCCGCGCGGAATGCGCCGCAGGCGCAGGGGAAATTAACAGTTGAAGCGCGGCGCCCGTGCCGGGCGCCGCGCGTCTTCTCCGACTGCCCGCTTAGGTTCATTACTTCAGAAACACACATGGGCGGGGATCTTCGTCGGCAACGGGATTGAAACTTTCAAGCTAGATGAAGGGCAAGGTTTTGTGGGGCCGCTGACAGGGCTCATCTGGACAAAGCGATTTGGGTGTTGGGGACAATGCCACCTCGATCCGATACAGGCGCAGAGCTTTGACCTGAGAGATGGAGACCTTTCTGAATCGGTAAGCGGCAACAAGGATTGTTCACTCATCAAAGCTCAACAATCATTCCGTATTGCGAACCCCCGCGCCAATCAGGACAGGCATTGTCTGCGCATCGGATTTGAATTCGAATACCCGCTCAACGCGAATGGAGCCAAGCCGTGCCGCCTCAAGCGCGGACCTCAATTGATGCGGCGTCAATCCAAAGCCTTCATCACCTGATGCTTGCCAATCCCACTGCACGAACTGCCCACCCTTGTTGAGCAAACCAGCCAATACTGCCACGGCTCGGCTGTAATCCGGAAGAAAGGCGCAAACGGACGAGGCGCAGATCAAATCGAAACCTGAAAACCCGGCTTCTAGCTCCTGAACATCTCCCGTCAGAATATCTCCGTGAACGGGCCTGACATTGGGCAGGTTCTTTGCCTGCAAAACCGCGATCATTTTCTCCGACGTATCGACCGCGACAACTTCCTTCACATCCGGTGCAATTTTCTCCGCCAGCAATCCGGTGCCACATCCAAAGTCGAGAACGCGCTTTGATCGCCAATTCTCTCTGCAAAGATCCAGGTGCTCGTCGAGCGAGGCGAAAGCGCGACTCGCATAGCTTCTGACGTCGCTATTGTCGTCCCAACCATCGGCATAGTCGTTCCAGTCGTCAGTCATGTTGCTTGTGTTTCCTTATGGAATTGCGTCGGCTCCGACACATGTGCGCGGAGGTAGATGGGCCGATGGGAACGCTCGACATTGGCGGGGTTGGCGACAACAGTCAATATGAGTTCGAAGCGGCATTTGAGGGAAATATAGCAGCCTTAGGAAACCTCTGTTCACGGTTTTGCAAACAAGAAAGGAGCCCGCCGAGGCGGGCCAGTCAGTCAAACCTTGCGGGTTTTCTGGAGGAATTGAGAATAGGCTAGCGTTTGCGCGCGCGATCAAAAACACCGTCAGCGGTGATCGTGGCAATGCGATCCTCGGTGCGCCGGGTCATCTCAACCCCGTCACCCGTCATGTGAGACTCGGCATGTGCGGTGAGTTTGAAAATGCTGCCATCGGCGTCAACATGGGTTTCGTCATCGGCAGACCGGCGCTTTACTGAGCCGTCATATCCAATGACGATGGTGGTGCCGTCAGCCATTCGGATGAGCCTCCCCAACAGGCGAGGACCACCAGCAACACGACCCCTCGGGCCGGGGCGCCGTTTCGCCGCCTTTCAATAACTGTCATGATGCTTGACCCAACTCATCGGATTGCCCTCGGATGGTTCGGCCCGGCCTTTTGGCGTCATATCGATATAGGCATAGGCGGCGTTGGTTATATCCAGGCCACGCCCATAGGTCGAATACGTATGGTAGATCACGCCCGCCTCATCCCTGGCGAATACACTAGTGCCGTGCATTTCATCCATGAACGCACTTTCGATTTCCTTGAAATTATACATTAAAGGTCGATCATCTGGCCGTTCTGGGCCAAACCCCACATCGAAATCCGAATTGAAGCTTGTGGGGGCCGACGACACCCAGTCAAATCCCCAACCCATACGTTGCTTGAATGGAGCAATCTTGGACATGGGCGCACTCGAGATTGCGACAAAGCCAATATCACGTTCCGCCAGATGCGGTGCCAGTCCGTTGAAGCTATCTGCCCAGTAGGAACAGCTGACACAGCCTGAGGCCCATTCCGGTCCGAACATGAAGTGATATACGATCAGCTGGCTTTTGCCCCCGAACAAATCGGCAAAGGACAGCGCACCTTCGGGCCCGTCAAAAACGTAGTCCTTCTCGACGCGCACCCAAGGCAGGGACTGCCTTTCCCGTGTTAGGATATCCTTGGCGCGGGTATGCGCTTTTTCCTGTTCCAGAAGCTGAAGGCGCGCCTCCATCCATTCTTCGCGAGAAACGATGTTTGGGTGTGTCATGGTTTTTCCTCTGATCAGGCGCATATCACTGCGGGTTTAGGTGTTTCATTCCAATGGGCGGGCATCGTTGCCGCGACGCGTGGCTCGTCGCTCAAACGCGACTTCCAATCGGCAACATGCGGGTAGAGATCAGGCGGATAGCCAAAGCCGACCGAGGCCATCAGATCATTTTTGGTTTCCACTGCACGCTGCATCAGCCGGATTTCCGGATATGCCACCGCGTCCGCCGCACTTGGCGCATCACCACAGAGATATGGCCGACCATCCGAAAGGATGTTTTCCAAAAAACGACACTCTGCATGTGCCAGGTCGGCGGCGGCCTGAAAACCGATCTGCTCTTCAGATCCTTCAGCGAGCAGGGTTCCATCGCTGGAAAACGCCTGCGTCAACAGTTGGCGGCTCGCTTCGCGCAGGTAGTCGCAACATTCCATTGTGAGCTGCCAGATCTGTGCCGCCTCGCGACTGGTTGCCCCGAAAAGTGGGGCTTGGGGATAGGCACGGTCAAGCCAGGCAAGAATGGCAATGGAATCTCGCAAAGTGCCTTCCTCTGTCTCCAGCACCGGAACGGTGGCGCGGGGATTAAGGGCCAAAAATTCTGGCTTATGATGATCCCGAGCCGCAACGCTCATCAGGACGGTATTTGCATCCAACCCCTTGAAGGCCAGACCCAACTGAACCCGCCAGCCGCGTGGCGCTCCGCTGAAATTGTGAAGTTTCATAATCCAAGCTCCATCTGTCTGCTGTTAAACAGAAGTTAGCCGAACAGTATTTTTTCACAAGAAGGCAGAATTTTGATATATAGCACTAGAAATGATACTATTGGATGAAAGCAGCACCATGCCACCTGATGGAATTCCGGCACAAGTGCCCGAGCAAGCTATTGAAGACGCACCGCTTTGCCCCATGCCCGACATTGCGCAGCTGATCGGCGGCAAGTGGAAACTGATCGTTCTGCAGATTTTGATATTTCGCGGGACTAAGCGTTTCAATGAACTGCGAAAGATGATTGATGGAGTGACACAGACAATGTTGACCAACCAGCTCCGGGCCCTGGAAAAAGATGGGCTGGTCAGTCGCAAAGTCTATGCCGAGGTTCCCCCGCGTGTTGAGTATTCTGCGACACCACGTGCAATTGCGCTGACCGAAATGTTCCACGCAATGCACAAGTGGTGGGAAGACGGGCAAACATAGATCCATCTGAACTTTACCCTCTCGACCAGTGGCTGATCCGCGCTCGTACCCTAGCGGCGGGACTCATTCATGAACGCTCAGATCATTGTTGTGATTTACCTTAAGATTTCCCAGAGATCCGCGATCAATTGTGCTCCGCCGTGATCAACTCGTTAAACTGAGATAGGGACTCTTGTGGAACGCCCGCTGCTTCAAAGATCGCAGCGGCAAAGCTCACAGGCGCTGTTCCGGGAGCGGTAATAACCCGACCCGACGAAACCGCTGATGTACTCTGAACGTAGTTTGATACTCCATCATACCCATCGGCGTTCTTAATCAGAAAGTCTCCATCATTCGAAGTGTGAGATTCTGTGTTCAATAATCCAGATCTGGCCAGCGCTAGTGTGCCACCGCAAATTCCACCAATGGGGATGCCTTTTTCAGCTTGAGTCACAAGCAGATCTGAGATGTCCGGCGTAGCATTGGTTTCCCATACAGTTCCACCAATGACGGCCACCACATCTGGTGCCCAATTGGTTAACTCTTCTATTCCATTGGGTACAATGACCGTTAATCCACCCATCGAGCTTAGTTGCCCCGGTGTCGGAGAAAAATACATGACATCGATCCCATAAAAGGATCTGCCGATTCCGCCAATCAGCGCGTACTCCCAATCTGCGAAATCATTTGTAAGTACCAGCGCAACTTTTGCCATTTGGTCGTACCTCCCTAGAGATTGAAATCGGGACATATAGAGAACAAAACTGCTGTACAAGGCCAGTCGGCATTGAAAATCCCAGCGTCGAAATGAATGAACTGCGTAACCAGGAAGCAGGGCAAAGCAACAACCATTGAAGCCGAAACTAGCCAGGGTCGCACCGGTCGCCGTGGCGGCCGTCCAAGCGAAGCGCAAGTCGCGTAGCCTCTTGGGGGCACAGTCCCCCCAAGGGGCAAGGGACACCAGAGGCCCCGACAACCAATCTGACCCCCGTCAATTTGTAATTTGTAGGAAAAACAACGGCCTACATTTAACATCCCTACACTCGCGCGGATTTCGATCTCGGAAGCACCGCGAGGAGGGCGAAGTCAGCGTAGTGAGTGGCGTTTTGAGGGGGTGGCTTCGCCCGAACCAAAAGTCCGTAAGAAAAGACCCGCCAAAGCGGGCCAGTTGTTCTCACCACGAGGAAAATCAGAAATACAATCAGAGGTTAACGTTTACGCGCGCGATCAACAACACCGTCAGCGGTGATCGTGGCAATGCGATCCTCGGTGCGTCGGGTCATCTCAACCCCATCACCGGTCATATGAGATTCGGCATGTGCGGTGAGTTTGAAAATACTGCCATCAGCGTCAACATGGGTTTCGTCATCAGCAGACCGGCGCTTTACCGAGCCGTCATATCCAATGACGATTGTGGTGCCATCCGCCATTCGAACGTGGACCGTATCGTCATCCACCGCCACGCCCTGCCACCACATGTCAGCGTCGCGCCGCACCACGATACGGTTCGGATGCATTTTGATCTCGACGTCCTGAGCGGTCTTTGGATCAGCGGCTTTCACAACCACGATGGCCTCTTGCGTGCCGGGGTCGTCATGAATGCCCGCGCTGCCATTTTTCGGCGGCCAAAGCTTGGCCTGATCGCGCTGCTTTCCGTTCTGGTCCTTATGAAACCCGACATACATCTGCGCAGATTTCCACACGCGACGGGCGGCATTTTCAACCTTTGTTACGGCGTTTGTATTTGTCATTTCTGCCAGTCCTCGAATTACAGGTTCTCAACCCGGTGAATCTCTTTTCCCGGGTTGATCATGTTGGAGAGCCCATTAGTCGGTTGGGTGATCCCAGGGGTTCAAAACACTGACCCCTAAAAACTGAAACGGTTTCACGTCGCGTGTCGCCACCGAAAACCCATGTGTTTTGGCAATCGCCGCAATCTGGGCATCAGCCAGCTTGACGTCATAGGCTTTCGCTTCTGCCTGCATGGTTGCAAGGGCCTCCGCTGCCGCTCTGTCAAATGGCAAAATCCGGTTTCCGCAAAGGCGGCCAAGTGTGAAGTCAAACCCCTTCCAAAGCGCGGCCTTCCGCTGGCCTTCAGGCAATAATTCAATTCCGTAGCGAACCTCAAAGATGGTGATCGTCGTGGTGTGGAATTGCGCGCTATGCAGCGCATTCAGCCATGATATCACCGCCTTGGAAGGGTTTTCCTTCATAGGATCGGAAAGAACATTTGTGTCTAGAATGATCACCCGAAATCCGCCGGTTCTGCTGTGTCGTCACTGCGCTTAATCTCGGGCAGAAACGCATTTAATCCCTGCACGTATTCAACAATCACATCGCCAACCTTCTCAGCGGGACGCGACGCCTCATCGAGAAGTTGCCGCGCGGCTTCCTCGGTGCTGATACCACGCTCTGCCGCGACAAATCTCACGCGGCTATGAACGTCATCAGATAGGTTTCTGACTGTCAGATTTGCCATTTCATCCTCCATATCTGTTAGTGATAGCATATCTGTTATATGATAGCACTGCAAGCATATTGCAATATTGCTATCACAATTGTACTTGTCTGGAACAGGGCGCGAAGCGCCCTGTCCTGTTGGTTTCAGAAGCACTCAGGAACCCAAGCATCGACGCGGGCCTTCTGGTCGGCGGTCACGCCCAAAGCCGTTTGATGCTCCGGGTCATTGAACAGCTTGTGCATGGCCTCGTTCTTCTCACCCTTCTTGGACTTCGAGAATGCCCGGTACATGTCGGTGTCCGTGTGCAGGTCCAAAAGGTCTTTGTAGAGGTCATCCAGCTGCCAGCCTTTCAAGCGTTTGAAGCAGTTCTCAGCTGACGGGGTCCAGATTTCACGGATATCTGCTCCAATCTCAGCCTCGATTTCTGCCATGAACTCCGGGCGCTGGGACAGGAACCGCCGGGCCAGAAAGGCCGTGATCTCTCCATTGCGGGTCTTCTTGCCCATTTCGCGAAACGCTTTGAACGCATCCACACTGCCCTTTGCGGCCATGTCGTGGAACTGGTCATAAGCTGCCTCTGCTGCCGCGTCCCGCTCTCCGCCAAGACGCGGATCGAGAGTGAACTGGTCGTCGATCTCGGGCGTATTCCGCTCGGCACCACCATAGCCAAACCCAAACAGGCTGGTGGTGTGACCGGATGCCGGGGTTGCATAAAAGGCAAACAGGCTCAGCACGAAGTCAGGCTTTTCCAGCAAGGCCGTTTGAACCGCTGCCAGCCGGATTGCCACCATGTCGTCGATGAATTTCTGCGAATAGGCCGGTTTTGGGGCCACTTTGACCTCTGGCTCTTTGACCGGGGCTAGAACACCGGCCTCAATGGCGGCCTGCACATGTTCCGCCGCAACATAAGCGGATGATGTTTTGATGTCGCCATTGTTGCCGACATAGAGGAACACGCCGGACAGCTTGCGCTGATCGTCAGAATAGAACGGTGCGGCATAGTCCTCGAGCGCTGCAAGCTCCTTCTCACCATCCACGTCCAGAGCCTCAGCCTCAGAGAGTTTGGCAAGTTCGTCATACCGTTCGGCCTGTTCTTCGCTGAGTTCCCGGCTCTCCATGTCCAGACGGTGCATGCCTTTGGTTCCCAAGAACCCATAAGGAATGTAGCTTTCATCATGGGTATCCACCCAGTCCCAGCCTTCCGCTTCGCGTAACTTTGCCGCTTCCGCCACCAGTTTCTCGGCAAACAGACGATCCAGTATTTCGCCTTCATTGAACAGGGTTTCATTGGCAAAGAGATCTGCGGTGACCGTGCCACCGGCTTCGACATAGGACTCCTGCCCGACAAACACGGCTTTGCGGTTGGTGCTACAAACAGCATGGGACGTCAGGGCCTGTTTGACATCATGCTCGCTGAACCACCGGCAGTCTTTGGCCCGTTCCAGAACCTCCAGAATTTTCTCTTCCTCGGTGCTGACGGTCATAGCCTTGGCCAGACCCATGCTGATCTCACCGGCTTTGAGCGCGTCCAGTACTGCAACGGGCAGATCAGCCAACGCGAGGCGGCGGCGCACATGGGCTTCGGTCACGCCAAAGGCGTTGCTGATCTTGGCGACCGACAAGGATTTCTCGGCCATCTTGCCATAGGCGCGGACCTCGTCCACGGGGTCCAGTTCCTCGCGGGCGGTGTTCTCGGCGTTGGCCCATTGTTCGGCCACAAACGGATTGTCGGTGATTTTGACCGGCACCTGTGCCAGATCGGCGCGTTCCGCCACAGCGATGTTGAGGGCGCGGAGACGGCGACCACCTGCGACGATGCCCACTTTCCCGTCACTGTCGCGCAACCCACTCAGGTTCTGGATCAAGCCACAGGTGACCAGACTGTCGGCCAGCAGGGCAATGCCTTCCTCACCAACATCCTGACGCGGGTTGATGTCAGACAGGTACAGATCGGACAGGGCAACAGTTTCGATGGTTTCCGGTGCGGTGAATGTTTCAAGTTTGCTCATGGGGCAAATCCTTGTTTCAGAGATTGAGATCGTGGTAAGGGTGCCCTACCCCCTTGGGGGTAGAGCGGAGCCGTTTAGATGGCTGCGTGTTGGATCAGGAAGCGGCGCGCGATGTGGAAATTGTCGCCCTTCCTGATTAGCTGCCACGCTTCTGCGATACGCTGCTGTAAGATTTCATTGCTCATGGATTTCACCTCCTTTCCGGTTTGGGATTGGGATCAGTATTCGCTCGGACACATGATCGTCAGAACGCGACGTGTGACCTTTGCATCAAACGGGCGCTCGGAGCCGTATTTGAACTCCGCGTCATAGAGATCGATCTTCCAGAACAGCTTCTGATCGCCGACCATCACGGTCCCAAAGGTGTGATCGCCATAGGGGTCATTGCCCTCGGCAAAATGCGTATCCGTAGCCACAGCCGCCAGTGCTGCCGCCTGAAACTCTGGCCCCTCACCCGACACGCCGGGGGTGACAAGCACCTGCCCCTGAATGCCTTTGGCATGCATTTCGATGGCGGCAACCGGGTCAATCAGCGCTTTACGGAACAGGTCATTCTGCTCCGCAATTGCTTCCGCCTGTTGGTCCGCGTTGTTCTCAATGCTGTGTGTTGTTTCAGGTTCCAAAACCGTCATTCCTTCATGCTGTGCCCTCCGGGGTTGATCCCCTTTGGTGCTGGTTTTGAGCAAAGCCCTGAAAGGGCGTCGTCTCTAAAACCTGCCACGTGGCGAACGCGGAGAGGGGCGAGACAGGACAAATCGACAAGAGTGGTGCGGCCCGCAGGCGCAGCCGAGGACACGGTCTGGTCTATTTGTCTTGTCCGAGGGGGGAGGCCGCGCCTTCCCCCTGACGTCGGGTGGCGTTTGGCTTGTCCAAATCCCGCCTGACCCATCAGGAAATGGCAAAGGATCTCTGATCCTGTGCGAAGCAAAAGGGACCGTCACCCGAATGGGCAGATCACCACGGCATGAGGCGACCATGACCCAAAGCCCCTGCCCCGGCTCGCAAGAGACGGGTCTGGGGCTACTGCGTCAGGGAGATTATGCTGGGGTGTTCTGGGTGGAAGCCGGCCCGCCGGCTGGAACCTAGAGCCCGCTCACGAGCCGACAGGCTTGGGATTTGCAACAGAAACAGACTGCAACCCGAAGTCACGCACCAACCGGAACATACCCTCGACGGAGCTTTTGTTTTTCGAGATTATGGAGCGCTTCACTAGCCTGGGCTTCGTCATCATACGTCACCATCATGGCTTGCCCGTTTGTGCCAATACGTCCCCAGGTACGAAGGACGGACACTTCCCCAAACAGCGTCGGCTGCAATTCTATTCCATAGAACCGCGCCATGTTAACGTCCGGGTCAACATGGATCAGGTGGACAGGTGTGGTGTCTGTCAGCTCCATAACGCGATTGTCGGTCAATTCAGCTCGTCTGTCCAATGACATTACCAGAACGATTTATAGGAAAAGATTCTGAGCCTGAATGGAAAAGGACATCGAATAGATCCGCTGTTATTGTCACACTCTCCTAACCAATATGCAGGTATGAGGATTGGCCATGTTTCGTCTTTTTCTTTTTACATTCGTGACAGGTCTTGCCACCAACGCGGGCATGGCGCAGACGCCACCTTCGGCCGGAGAGATCGCGGATTACGATGACCTCTTCGCAGCCGCTCACACCGGCAACGTAGAAATGATCCGGCAGCTGGTGGCGGCGGGGGCAAACGTCAACGAGCTTGACTCTCGAGGCCGCACGCCAGCCCATGTGGCAGCCTTTGCTTCAGAGGACGAAGCGTTGCGTGCGCTGGCTGACGCCGGCGCCGACATGAACGCGCTGGAAGGTCAGGCCTACGACGTGGTCACGATTGCGGCCGTGGCAAATGATCCGGAACTGATGACGCTCGCAATCGAGTTGGGCAACGATTCCGGCCTAACGACCAGTCCCTATGAAGGAACGGCTCTCATAGCGGCCGCGCATCTCGGTCATGTTGAAATTGTCCGACAGTTGATCGCCGCTGGCGCGCCTTTGGACCATGTGAACAATCTGCACTGGACAGCCGTTATCGAAGCCGTTGTGCTTGGTGACGGCGGCCCGGATCATCTTGCAGTTCTGGATGCGTTGTTGGCGGCGGGTGCTGACAGATCGCTTGCCGATCGAAACGGAACCACGCCACTCGAACACGCCGAACTACGCGGGTTTTCTGAGATGGCGAAGCGGCTACGAGAAAAGGACTGAGACCAATCCAACATGCTTTAGCGGTGAGTTTCACCTTAGAGGCACCGATGGCAGCCGGGTTGAGACCGACCTCAGATCAGGGTTTCCTCGTGATAGGGTGGTGGCAAAGAAAAATGCATCTCACGGATGTCGGCAAAATGGACAAGATTAAAAAACATGAGCAGGACTGCCATGGCCCACTCGGTTTCGCGAGGCGTGGTTTTCTCGCTGCGTCAGGCTTTTGTGCACTGGCAGTCGGATTGAGTGGCTCCGTCGTGGGCCAAACTTCTCCGAGCGCCGACGGCGTGATACCACAACCAAGTGATCCCAGCGGCGCCACATTCATGGAACGCGCTTTCGAAATGCGTCAGTACGCAATTGACCATGGAGATCAGGGGTTTGGTGCAATTATTGTGCGCGACAATGTCATTATTGGCCAATCATGGAGCAGGGTCATCTTGGATCAAGACCCCACTGGCCACGCTGAGATGGCGGCGATCAGGGACGCGGCGCGCCGTCTCAATGATCGGGATTTGAGCAGAGCGGTCATGTATTCATCGTCCAGGCCATGCCCCATGTGTGAAGCCGCGGCTTTTTGGGCCGGGGTTGATCACATGTTCTATGGCCGGGAAATAAGGAACGCAGGTTCTCCGAAGCTTTGCCGCTAGAAAGGTTATCAGCCATCAGCGAAGTTTCCTATCGCATGCGCTTTCCACAATGGGAAGTCTCGGCCCAAAGCCGCAGTTGACCACCACACTCGGTCGCTGCGCTGCAGCTCGTCAAACCTGCTGTTCGCTGCGCCTGCGAGTTATCCTGCAAAATGAATTCTCGCAACGCGCAACAAAGCCATATTTCCCTTTCCGGGGACCCGGAATGGGAGCCCGACCAAGTTGATCGTGGCCTGGCCAGCCTGACCGTAAACATCACGAGATAGAATTGAACTGGCCGCCTTCAGTTCGGGGCGGCCAGTTAATTTTTTTGCCTATCGGCACTCAGAACATGCCATTGTCATGTTTACTGGTCTTGGGAATGACCTGCAGCACATCCCAATGCTCGACAATCTTGCCTTTGTCATCCAGCCGGAAAATATCGATCCCGGCATATTCCAGATCGTCAGGCCAAATTTGATGGCAGTGCAGGACCACCAGATTACCCTCGGCGACAGAGCGTTTGATCTCGACACGCTTGCCAGGATAATCGCGTGCCATTTCCTCAAAATAGGAAATGAAGCCCTCTTTGCCCGACACAACTTCGGGATTGTGCTGGATGTAGTCGTCTCCGACATAGGTCTCAATCGCGTCACGCGGTTTGCAGTCGTTGAACATCATTTGGTAGAACGCTGCGACGTTGCGCTTGTTCGTTTCGAGATCTGGCATGGTAACTTCCTCAGAACGGGTAATGCTGGTGCGGATCCTCGATGGTCACCCAGCGGATTGACGTGAAAGCATCTACAGCGGCCTTACCTCCGAACCGACCATAACCAGAATCCTTGACGCCCCCAAAAGGCATCTGGGCTTCATCGCCCACAGTGGGGCCATTGATGTGGCAGATACCGCTTTCGATCCGATCCGCCACGGACATCGCGCGTTGGATGTTCGAGCTATAGACCGAAGCCGAAAGACCATATGCGGTATCGTTGGCTACGCGGATCGCTTCCTCGTCATCCTTTACGCGAATGATCGGTTTGACCGGGCCAAAGCTTTCTTCGGTGTAGATGATCATGTCGGATGACACGCCGTCGATCAGGGTTGCCTCGACAATCGAACCATTGCGACCGCCACCTGCGATGACATTCCCGCCCTTGGCGGTTGCGTCGACAATGATCTGGTCCATTTTTTCGGCTGCTTCAGGAGTCACAAGAGAGCCCAGCACAACCTGGTCACGCGGATTACCGGCGGGCAGTGCGTTTGCCTTTGCCGCGAAGGCCTCAATGAATTTGTCTGCTATGCCCTCATGCACGATGACGCGTTCTGTCGACATGCAAATCTGACCCTGGTTCATAAACGCACCAAAGGCGGCACCATTGACGGCACCTTCGATGTCGGCATCGTCCAGCACAATCATCGGTGCCTTGCCGCCCAGTTCCAGCAGAACCGGCTTCAGATTCTCGGCAGCCTTCTGCGCAATGATGCGCCCTACGCCGGTCGATCCTGTGAAGTTGATATGGCGAACTTCGGGTGCGGCGATCAACGCCGCTACGACGTCCGCAGCAACTTCAGGTGCGTTGGTGATGACATTCAGCACGCCATCCGGGAATCCCGCCTGACGGAACGCCTCACCGATTGCGAGATGAGTTGCGGGGCACATCTCGGATGCTTTTAGAATCGCGGTATTGCCGCAGGCAATAGCCATCGCGACGGCGCGGGTGCCCAGAATGATCGGCGCGTTCCAGGGCGCGATGCCAAGGCAGACACCCAGGGGTTTGCGTTGTGCCATGGAAAGGGTGCCCGGCTTATTGGCCGGGATGATCTCTCCGGTGATCTGCGTCGTCATCGAAGCCGCTTCGCGCAGCATGCCCGCCGCCAGCATACAATTGAACCCGGTCCAGGGGGCAGTTGCGCCCGTTTCCTTTGTTGCTGTTGCGATTACCTCGGGGGCCATGCCTTCGAGCGCATCCGCAGCTTTCAACAGCAACCCCCGGCGCTCAGCCGGGCTGGTTTTTGACCAGGCAGGAAAGGCGTCACCTGCAGCCTTGGCTGCCGCCTGTGCATCCGCAACTGAAGCCGCGGGAGCCGTGGTTGCAACTTCACCTGTCACCGGGTCGCGCCGCTCGTAGACACGCCCATCCTGTGCGGCGACGTCAGCGCCGCCGATCAACATCGAAATTTTCATTTTTTGTACTCCTGAAGTCTTACGAAATCCCGTTAGTTGTCGCGTCGATATGAGCGCGCATGCCGCCATCAGAGGCAATATTGATACCGCGCAACCACACCGAGCCGTCGGACAGCAAGAATGTGACGACCGGTGCAATGTCCTGAGGCGTTCCCGGGCGATCCATGATCTTCATATCTTCCTCGGCCCGTTCACCCAGAGTCTCGAGGAAATCGCAAAGGATCGGAGTGTCGACCGGCCCGGGGCTGACAGAGTTCATCCGGATACCGCGGTCGCGCCAGGTCCAGCGGTTTTCATGAGTCCAGGCCACCAGCGCCTGCTTGCTGAAAAAATAGCTGTTTTCGGTTGTGATTCCGTTGTCCGCGCAGAAATCGGCGATACCTGCATGGTCCAGATCGGCCACCGCCTGAATTTTTGCAACCTCACCTTCCCAGCCGATCCCGGCCAGTGAAGCCAAATTGACGATCGAGGCATTGTCGGCAAGGCTGTCAACCAGACCAAGCGTCAGCCGTTTCAGCGCCACCAGATTGACCGCGATCACCACCTCGACCGGTGCCGTCGGCGGGACACCAGCGATGTTTGCCAGCCCGTCCGCCTTGACGTCCTTCAGCGTTTCGATCAGCGCATCAAGCGCCGCTTCATCGGTCAGATCGACCTGGTGAAACGCGTCCACTTCGACCTTAGGTGTGTTGCGGTCGACGCCGATGACCGTTGCACCCTGGGCCTTTAGAACGCGGGCGGTTTCTTCACCGATGCCCGACGCTACGCCGGTGACGATAATCTTTTTTCCTGTCAACATCAGGTTATCTCCCGTTAAGATTTGCGATTGACGATATATCCGGTGGGGATGGCCTCCCCCGGCAGACGGGGGCCAATCCAGCCCCAAAGCCCTTTCGGCAGGAACAGGGCGAATAGCACTGCAATGGCCCCCAACCCGACAAGATACCAGGCACCGTAAGCGCCGAACCAGGTTTCGATCAGGAAGAACAGGACCGCGCCGATAATGGCGCCTTCGATCCGACCCAGACCGCCTACAAGCACCATGAACAGCATGTAGGCCGTCCAGTGCACGCCAAAGAACGCGCGCGGCTGAAAGTTCGAAGCGGAGGCCAGCCACAGCGCGCCTGCGGCGGCCGTGCCAGCGGCTGCCAGAACAAACACAACCCGTTTGGTGCGCATCACGTTGACGCCGATGGACCGCGCGCCAAGCTCGTCATCCCGAATGGCGGTGATTGCAGCGCCCATACGTGATCTGAGCAGCACGATCAGCGCGAAAAAAACGGTGATCGTCACGGCCAGCGCCAGCCAAAGCGTGATCGCAGAACGTGTCTGAATATCATAGACATTCATCTGGATCAGCGAGATCCCGGTTTCGCCTTGGATAAGCGGATCGAGGTTCACGCACAGATGCGCCAGCGATGACAGAACCCACATGCCAATTGCGAACTCGCCATCTTTCAGAGTGAGCATGAACAGCGATGTTACCCAGCCCAACCCTGCGCCAAGAGCAATGGATACCACGATAGCCAGATATGGGTCCAAACCTGCGTTCGACAGGCGAATGGTCGTATAAGCGGCAATGCCGAAAAACAGCGTCTGTCCGATAGAGACCAGCCCGGCAAAACCAGCAAGCGCGTTCCACATCACGGCCAGAAGGATGTAAACCAGCAGAGCCACGGCGCGACCCGCGCCCCCGACACCCAGTACAAAGGGAACGGCAGCTACTACGATTGCCGCGATGACCAGCAGCGCCATTGTCATTCGCGCTGTTGGACCGCCGCGCGTAACAGTCAGATGTGCAGAGGTCATGCCGTTGCTCCTTTTTGGTTCAGGCCCAACAGGGTTTTGAGATTGAATGAGCCACCACGAAGCCGGATAAACACGGCCGCCAGGAACGCGAGGTGTCCGCCGATCAGGAAACCCTGCGGGTGGATCATGGCCGCCAGAGATTGCGCAAAGGCCAGGATCATCGCGCCTGCCATGACGCGCCACAACGATCCCAGGCCACCGATAACAACGGCTTCAAAGGCAAACAGCAATTGAGCTGACCCCCCATAGGGTCCCCAGGCGCTGCGCAATCCCATTGCGGCAGCAGCTATCACACCCGTCGCAAGTGCGATGCCAGTCGCGATGGCAGCGGTTCGGGTGGTGTCAATGCCCAACAAGGATGCAGTTGCCCGATCCTGACTGACGGCCTGAATGCGGTGGCCAAGCGTGGTGTGGCGCAGCATCCATTCCAGCCCGGCGATCACCACAAAGGCGGCGATCAGGATGTAGACGCTGAGCTTGCCGATGAAGATGGATCCGGGAAGTTCAAAGGACGCCCAGCTTAGATCCCCGACCAGCGGTGCCAGCGAAAGGCTGTCGGCCCCGAACGTCTGAAATATCAGGTTTTCGAGAATGATGGACAATCCAAACGTGGCAAGGATCGGCAGAAGCTCGCCACCACCCGACGCACGTGACAGCACACCACGGTGCAGAACGATACCGATACCAAACATGACAACCGCCATGACGACGATCCCGACGGGCAACGGCAACCCAAAGCTATCGCCAAGAAGCCACAAGCCGTAAGCCGCGAGCACGATCAGCGCGCCATGGGCCAGATTGATGATGTTCATGACCGAGTACATAAAGGCCAGACCGGTGGCCAGAACGGCATAGTAACCACCCAGCAGGATGGCGGTGATCAATTGCGAGGTCATTGAGGGCCTCCTTGTTCATGGCCAAAGCTGGCTGACGCGAGCTGTTCCAGATCGGTGTCCTTGGGTTTGGTTTTCAGGGTGACATGGCCTTCGCACATCACGACCAGTTCGTCGGCCAGGGACAGCGCCCTGTTCAGGTCCTGCTCGACAATCAGCAGGGCCAGCCCCATCTCGCGCAGCCTCAGCAATGTTTCATAGGCGAATTCAACAGCTGCAGGTGAAAGGCCCAATGACACTTCGTCCAGCATAATTGCGACCGGGTCCCCCATCAGAGCCCGCCCGATGGCCACCGCTTGCTGCTCACCACCCGACAGTTTACCGGCCGGAGACCGGTCGAGCTTGGCAAGGTTGGGGAACGCTTCGTATACGGCCTCGATATTCCACGGCCCTTCCCGCGACGTGGAGGTCCCCAGCATCAGGTTTTCACGAACGCTCATTTTCGGGAACAGCCTGCGCCCTTCTGGTACCAGCGACAGGCCCGAACGGGCACGGTGATGGGCGGAAAGGTTCGACACATCCACGCCGGACAGAGCCACACGGCCCGATGCCGCCTTGTGATCACCCGCGACCGACCGCAAAAACGTGGTCTTTCCCGCCCCATTCGCGCCAAGCAGGAACATCATTTCGCCGGGGCGCACCGAAAGCGAGACGCCATGAACCGCTTTCAACTGCCCATGATTTGCATGGATATCTTCTATCTCAAGGGTACTCATGCGGCGGCTCCGAAATAAGCAACCTGAACTTCCGGAGCGTTGATCACATCCTGCGGATCGCCGTCGGCCAGCACTTGGCCTTCGGCCATGCAGACCAGCCGCGTGCAGGTTTCCAGAAGAAGGCGCATGATATGTTCGATCCACACGATTGTAACGCCACGCGCGTGGATGGACTTGACCAAAGCGACCAGCGCATCCCCTTCGGTGTCGGTCAAACCCCCACCGATCTCATCCAGCAACAGCACCTTGGGATCCGTGGCCAGAGCTCGGCTCAGTTCCAACCTTTTGCGATCCAGCAGCCCCAGCGTTTCAGCGGGCCGATTGGCGACATGGGCCAACCCGGTTTCTTCAAGCACCGCCCAGGCTTCGTCAATCGGATCTTCGGCATGGGTTGTGCGGCCGTGATTTACAGCCACCAGCACATTTTCAAAAACCGTCATATGACTGAAGGGCTTTGGAACCTGATGGGTTCGCGCCAATCCGCGATGACAGCGCTCAGCGGTGTCGAGTTGGGTGACGTCCTCTCCCATCAGGTACACACGACCACCCGTTGGGAGGAGAGCACCCGTGAGCAGGTTCATATACGTTGTCTTACCCGCGCCATTCGGACCGAGAATTCCAACAATCTCACCGCTCTCGAGATTGAGTGAAATGTCGTCGAGCACTTTGTATTCGCCAAAAGACATAGCAATGCCCTCCGAGCGCAGAATTGAGGAAGAGGACGTCATACCGGGCCTCACGCGTTATAGGGACGCAGTTCGCCCGTTACTGGAACATTGGTATCGGTGGCATTTTCGGTGATCACATAGTCAAAACTGTGCTGGCCACCGTCAGATGCCTGCCATTGCGTTCCAATGATCGGACCATTGGCAACGTTTTTAACCGGACCAGAGCCGAAATCGACCACGCCACCGATGCTGTCGGCCTTAAGGGTCGGCAGCGCCTCAGCGACCGCTTCCTTGTCCTTCGGATTGCCCGCTGCGGTCAGGGCCGCCATGGCAACGTCGATGGCCGACAGTGAGGCACCAAGCTGTTGGGTCCACTGCTTGCCGGTGGCTGCCTCGTAGCCATCGCACAATTCCGCCCCGGTCTGGCCAGTCGTCGGTGAGGTGTAGGGGAAGTCACGGTGCCAGTAGCAAGCCGAAGACATGTTGTTGCCCAGGCCGCCAAGTGCTTCGATGTCCGAAGGGAACAGACCCGTCTTGGCGAGCTGCACAATTTTGACCTGACGGTGCAGACCCTGCTGAGCTGCCTGCCTCCAGAATGCGGCAAAATCCGGTGGAATCGGGAAGGTATTAAAGATCTCCACGCCTTCTTCGCGGAACAAACGGATTTGCTGCGAATAATCGGTCGTGCCAGTTTCATATGCACCCGGGTCGATGATGGTGTAGCCCGCCTCGGTCAGTTTTGGGGCCAAGACAGCTCGAATAGCGTTGCCGTCGGCATCGTTGGGATACATCACGCCGACTTTCTTATTGGTTTCCATCAGATCCCATTGGGAAATATAGGCCTGGTAAAATTCATCCACGCCAAAGCCGAAATGGTAGGAATACTTGAATGGCGAGGGCTCGCCCGGTTTCGCACCGCGACCAAAGTACCATGCCTCCCAGGGCATCACAGTCGAAATACAGGGCACACCAGCCGCTTCACAGGCATCGGAAACCGGATTGATGGTCTCGGGCGTGGACACCGCGATCATGATGTCGACGCCGTCGTTATTGATCAGGTCTCGCGCCAGCTGGCCGGCGCGGGCCGGATCCGACTGAGTGTCACGATCAAGAATTTCGACGGCATAACCCTGACCATTGATTGTCACGCCGCTGGCCAGAGCGTTGCGGGCCTGTTCCAGAACATATCCGTCAGTCTGGCCAAATCCTGCAAGAGGTCCGGAAACCGGGCTGATAAACCCGACCTTCAGGGGTGTCGAAGATTGAGCCCGGGCCTGGCCCCGGCCCAGTGCAAAACTGCCCAAGGCTGCTCCTGCACCCATAAGCAGGTTGCGGCGTGAAAGGTCAAAGGTCATTGTGTTATCTCCCGTTTCCATAGAGATTTTGGTTCAAGGTGAACTCTTGCTGGTGATCCAACGGAGTTCTGTGAATTCATCCAGCGCCCAGCGTCCACCAAAGCGGCCATAGCCGCTTGACTTGACGCCACCGAACGGGGCGTGAGGATTGTCGTCGATCGTTGGGCTGTTGATGTGGCAGATGCCGGTATGAATACGCCTTGCGATGCTTTCCGCACGATTGATATCGCGGCCAAAAACTGCCGAAGACAGGCCATATTCACTGTCATTGGCGACGGTAACCGCCTCCAGATCGTTGCCGACGCGCGTCACTGAAAGGATCGGACCAAATACCTCTTCCCGGTAAAGCCGCATCTCGGGTTCGACATGGTCTACAAGCGCAGGCTCGAAAAAGGCGTCACGCGCTTGCCCGCCGCCTATCAATGTTGCGCCTTTTCCGATTGCATCGCCTATCAGCCCCGAAAGCCGCTCGGCCGCTGCGATGGAGATCACCGGACCAACCTGAGTGGTCTCATCTGTCGGATTTCCCAGTTTGAGTGCCCGGCGCCCTTGCTCAATCTTCTGAACCAACTCGTCCGCTACAGCCTCGTCGACGACAAGGCGTTCAGTGGACATGCAGACCTGCCCCTGATTGACATATGCGCCCCAAAGCGCTGCCTCTGCTGCGGCATCCAGATCGGCATCTTCCAGAACGATCATCGCCGCCTGCCCGCCCAGTTCCAGTAGGGACCGCTTGAGATGCTTTGCGCAGAGTTCGGCAACCCGCCGTCCAACCCGCGTCGAGCCCGTGAAGTTCACTCGGCGAACAACCGGTGAAGCAATTAGTGCCTCGACAATCTCTTCACTGTCATCAGGGCGGGTCAGCAGCACGCGCGCAACGTCCTGCGGAATACCGCCATCCCGCAGCGTGTCACCGAGCAGTCGAAACGTTCTGGGTGCAAATTCGCTGCCTTTCAGCAGAACTGTGTTGCCACACAGCAAAGGCGCTGCGATGGCTCTGACACCAAGGATCAAGGGTGCATTCCAGGGCGCGATCCCCAGGCACACGCCGCACGGCACTCTTTCAGCGCGGCTGGAATAACCTCTGTGGTCCGGAATAGGTTCCTGCTGGTTAAACCTGTCCTGATACGATGCAACTTCGCGCAGGATTTCGGCGGCGAATGCCACGTTATGGCGCGCCCATTCCGCCGGCATTCCCAGCTCCTCAGCCATCGCAACGCGAAAGAGCTCAACCTTTTCTTCGATTGCGCCGGCAACTGCTATCAGCAATTGCGCGCGCGCCTGGATCGGCTGTGCCGACCAGGCCGGAAAGGCAGAGGCAGCCTGCCCTGCAAACCTGCGGCAATCGCTTGCGGTGACAGCCTGCTCGGCACTTAACGTCTGTCCCGTTGCCGGGTTGACGTGTTCAATTACCGGTCCGTCTTCGAGGTTGATTGTGGTTGTGTCTGTGGTCATTCACACGTTACCGGGCATGTCCCGGCCTCCCTTGCTATTCATTATGAACGAAGTATAATCTCATTAAATGTAAAATTCTGGGCATTTATTGTCCATTTCTGGCGAAAACTGATGAATGAACGATACGCCACCGTGCAGGAAGAGCCTGAGGCCCTTCATGACCGCATGATTCGCCGCCGATTCCCGGATAGCTGTAGTGCCCTGCTGTTTCTCGAGCGCGGACGGCTGAGTTTTGAAGAGACTGGCACCGAGGTTTTAGCGCCCGCTCTTTGTTTCTGGCCGCAAAACGATCACACGGCGATCAATCTCGGCGCGGGTTCCCATGCATGGATTTTCGGGCTGAGTGGCACCATCATTCTGGACGCAATCGGGGCAAGGTCGGAATCGGTTCACCTCAGAATGCTGATTGAAAAACCATTTCAGGCGGAACTGTCCGATGCACGCATTTTGGGGCAGATTGTGGCGCTTTGCGAGTGGTTGGTGAGCGAAATCAACAACACCAAAAATCAGTCCCCAATGTCCATGGCCGCCTTTCTGAGGTTGATGCTCATCGGAGCCTTGCGGGTCCACAGCCCGCAATCACAAACCAACAAGGCTGAGCAAACCGATCTCTTGCGTCGGTTTCGGCATTTAGTCGAATTGCACTATCGCGATCATTGGCAGGTTGCGACTTATGCCGATGATCTCGGCATCGCATACGACCGGTTGCATCGTATCTGTAAACGCGAGACGGGCCGCAGTCCGGCTGAATTGGTGCATGAACGCCTGACCGCCGAAGCAAAGGCCCGACTGGAAAATTCAGGCTTTCCGCTGAAGAAAATTGCTGAGGATCTGGGTTTCCCGGATGCCAGTCGCTTTAGCCACTTTTTCAAGCGCCGCACGGATATGTCTCCTGGTGCCTACCGTGCGATTGTTTCTCGCCCTGATGGGGAAGATCTGGGCGAGCTGCGCCGGGGTTTTGCAGACTGGCCCTGAAAGCGCCTCTTCGCTTCAGGTCTCCAGTCCCATTCTGTCCAGGGCGTTATTGACCGCAATGCCGAATACCTGCGCCTGAGGGGAAAGCACCTCGTCAGGCCGGTGCATCAACCCCACCGGACCGCGCGTGATGGACGTGTCGAATGGCAATGCGACAAGTTTGCCATCCGCGATTTCGTTTGCGACTACCCCGGCCGATATGATCCAAATAGAGTCAGATCGACGGGTATAAACCCGGCCAAAAGCACCCGAAACGGTTTCAATGCGGTTATCGATATTTCCAACACCGTGCGCGATCAGAAACCTTTCCACCAAAGGTCGGATGGCCGATCCTTCAGGGGGATATATCACCTGCCAATCGCCAATTCGTTTTATGTCCGGAGCGTCAAGCAAGGGATGTCCTGCGCGCACTACAAATTGAACACGCTCTTCATAAAGCTGCGTAAACGATACGCCTTGCATTGTTTCCGGCCGCCCCAAGCGCCCGATTACCAAATCCAAGTCTCCAATACGAAGACGCTCCATCAGATACCCATGCGGCCCATCCATAATCCGCAGGGTCGTATTGGGCGCCAGCTCCGCGAAATCAGCGGCGACAACTGGCATCAGACGTGCGGCGACGGACGGCAAGGCTCCCACCGAAAGCCGGGTCTTGCCCTGCATCCCGACCTGCTCAACCCCGGTCAGACCCTGCTGTAGCGCCGCGAGCGACATTTCTGCAAAATGCAGAAACACTTCACCCTGACGCGTCAGTCCGACACCTGCGCGATTGCGCGTTAACAGCGTCGTTCCCATGATGTCTTCGAGTTCCTTTAACGTCTTGGATATAGCTGGTTGGGTCAGAAAAAGCTTCTCAGCCGCAATCTTGAAGCTTCTCTCCCGGCAGATTTCGATGAAACACTGAATGTGACGAAATTTGATACGGCGGTCGATCATTTACTTTCCTCTTTTGGAAACTAAATTCGATTTATCTTCATTTTACTTTGCAAATTCAAGCATTCAATATGCTGCCAAGAAATTTCACGGAGGAAACCATGCGTACTCAAGTCGTCATTATCGGCGGTGGCCCGTCCGGGCTTCTTCTTAGTCAGCTGCTACATCGCAAGGGTATCGATACGGTCGTATTGGAGCGGAAAACCAAGGACTATGTTCTGGGCCGTATCCGTGCCGGTATTTTGGAAGTCGGCTTTGTTGATCTGATGCGCGAGGCTGGTGTGGCCGAGCGTATGGACAAAGAGTGCTTTGTTCACAACGGCACTGTTATTTCGTACGGCGAGTCTAAGTTCAGCATTAACTTCAAGGAATTGACCGGTAGCCATGTCGTTGTTTACGGCCAAACGGAAGTTACGCGCGACCTGTACGAAGCGCGAGAGGCGGTGGACGGAAAGATTGTATTCAACACTGAAGACGTCCAGATTCATCAGACCGACAGTGATACGCCCTATGTCACCTATGTGGTGGACGGAACCGAACACCGCATCGATTGTGATTTTGTCGCCGGGTGCGACGGCTTCCACGGCGTCAGCCGACAAACCATTCCTCTGACCGTCCGCAAGGAGTACGAAAAACTCTATCCATTCGGCTGGCTGGGCGTTTTGTCGGAGACACCCCCGGTTAATCACGAACTGATCTATGCCGGTTCGAACCGTGGTTTCGCCCTGTGCTCAATGCGCAATGACAACCTTAGCCGCTACTACATCCAGTGCTCACTGTCCGATGCACCCGAGGATTGGACAGACGCCGCCTTCTGGGAGGAACTCAAACGGCGAATTCCGACCGAGTATGCAGAACAGTTGGTTACAGGTCCGTCAATCGAAAAGTCCATCGCACCATTACGCTCTTTCGTGACCGAGCCAATGCGGTGGGGGCGTTTGTTTCTTTGTGGTGACGCTGCCCATATCGTTCCGCCGACTGGGGCCAAAGGGTTGAATACCGCGGCAAGTGACATCCATTATCTCTACAATGGGCTTCTTCAGTATTTCGAAGAAGGCGACAGCGAAGGCATTGATCGCTACTCGGAAAAGGCATTGGCGCGCATCTGGAAGGCCGAGCGTTTCAGCTGGTCGACTACCAACTTGCTGCACCGCTTTCCGAAGCAGAACGATTTTGACCTAAAGATGCAACAGGCTGACATCGACTTCCTGAGGGAAAACCGCGAGGCCCAATCTGTTTTTGCCCAAAACTATGTGGGACTTCCCTACTGATGCAGGTTGCGTCGCTGGATAAGGTGCGTCTGCACTGGCGTGAGGATGGTGATCCCGACGGGTTTCCTGTCGTGTTCGCCAGCTCGCTCGGCACCGATTTGAGGTTATGGGACAAGGTAATCCCACTCTTGCCGAAAGGCCTTCGGCTGATCCGCTTTGACCATCGGGGGCATGGATTATCGGAATGTCCAACCGGACCTTACACAATGGATATTCTTGCGGATGACGCGGTGGCATTGCTGAATCATCTTGAAGTCCGGGATTGTGTCTTCGTTGGTCTGTCGATCGGTGGCATGATCGGGCAAGTGCTCGCTGCGCGACGTCCGGATGTTATCCGCGCACTTGTACTGTCCAACACCGCTGCGAAGATGGGTGAGGCGCAGATGTGGAAGAACCGCATTGCCACAATCGAGGAAGATGGCATCGGATCCATAGCCGATCAAATCATGGATCGCTGGTTTTGCCCGGAATTTCGCGCCACAAATGAAGTGATTGCCTGGCGAAACATGCTGACCCGAACCCCTGTCGCCGGTTATCTTGGGTGCTGCCACGCAATTGCAGGCACCGATTTGACGCAGTCGACAGCGAAAGTCTGCCTTCCTGTTTTGGGCATCGGCGGGTCCGAAGACGGAGCCAGCCCGCCGGATATAGTTCGGGCCACTACAGAGCTGATACCAGGTGCCCGATACGTAGAAATACCGGGGGCGGGGCATCTGCCTTGCGTGGAAAATCCCGCTGAATTTGCGAAACATTTGACGACATTCTTGAGGGAGCTTGTGGAATGAGCAACCGATACCAAAGAGGTATGGCCGAACGCCGGAAAGTGCTGGGCGACGCACATGTGGACCAGGCCGAAGCCACCAAGACAGAGTTCGAGGCGCCATTCCAGACCCTTATCACTGAAGGCGCGTGGGGAACGGTCTGGGCAAGCGATGGGATCAGCGACCGCGAACGGTCGATGATAACGCTGGCATTGCTGGCGGCTTTGGGAAATTTCGAGGAAATCCCAATGCACATCCGTGCTACGGCAAACACCGGTGCAAGCAAACAAGACGTTCTGGAAGCCTTTCAGCATGTGGCCATCTACGCGGGCGTTCCACGTGCCAATCACGCGCTGAAACTGGCCAAGAAAACTTACGATGAAATGGAACAAGATTGATGGGGAAGCGCGCTCAGACCCCCAATGTTTTAAAAGGAGTGATCCGACCATGTTGAACCCCGGTGAATTCTACCAACGCGACCGCGAGTGGCAGCCACCCGCTCTGACACCAGACTACAAAACTTCCGTAGCACGTTCGCCGCAATATTCGCTGATCAGCCTGCAAAATTCAGCAAGCGAGATCACTGGCCCGGTATTTGGCCACAATGATATCGACCCGATCGACAACGATCTTATCCTGAACTACGCCAAGCCAGGCGAAAGCCCGATCGGCGAGCGGATCATCGTGCATGGTCGCGTGCTGGATGAAAATGGCCGCCCTGTCCCGAACACGCTCGTCGAGGCCTGGCAAGCCAATGCCGGCGGGAGATATCGTCACAAGAAAGATACCTACCTTGCCCCGATAGACCCAAATTTCGGGGGCTGCGGCCGGACCCTGACCGACGAAAACGGATACTACTTTTTCCGAACAGTCAAACCCGGCGCCTATCCGTGGCGCAACTGGGTCAACAACTGGCGACCTGCACATATTCACATGTCCATCTTTGGCACCGGATTTGCACAGCGACTGATCACGCAGTGCTATTTCGAAGGCGATCCGCTGATTGACAAATGCCCCATCGTCAATGTCATTCCGGACAAGGTGGCTCGGGACCAGTTGGTCGCCGCGCTGGATCTGAACGCCACCATTCCGCTGGACACAATTGCCTACAAGTTCGACATCGTTTTGCGGGGGCGCCGTTCAACACTCTTTGAAAACCGTCTGGAGGGGAATTGATCCATGGTCCAGAAACTCGACTATCTGAAAGAAACACCGTCGCAGACAGCCGGTCCCTATGTGCATATCGGTCTCGCGCCTGGTGCCGCCGGTTTTAAGATCTACGATCAGGAACTGGGCTGGGACATCGCCGGGCCCAACGCCAACGGTGAACGCATCCGCGTCGAAGGCGTTGTGATCGACGGTACGGGATCACCAATCAAGGACGTGCTGATAGAGGCGTGGCAAGCAAATAGTGAAGGCGTTTATGCCCACCCCGAGCATCCCGGCGAAACCGAGGAAGGATTTCGTGGCTGGGGACGCATAATCACCGACTTTGAAACCGGTGAATGGGGATTTGATACGATCAAGCCCGGTCAGGTTCCTGGGCGATCGGGCACAGTCATGGCCCCGCATATCAATCTGTGGATCGTGGCACGTGGCATCAATGTTGGCCTCAATACACGCCTCTATTTCAGTGACGAAGAAGAAGCGAACGCCAAAGATCCGGTCATCAACCTGATCGAGTGGGAGAACCGCCGACAAACCCTTGTTGCTCAGCGTCGTGAAAGAGACGGTCAAATTGTCTATCGTTTTGATATTCGCCTGCAGGGCGAAAATGAGACGGTCTTTTTTGACATCTGAGCACCCGGCCTGCCCCACCCTTCTCTCCCCGGGGCAGGCCGCCCAAACAGAATAGGTCAGATCCATGACTAAGCCCTGTATTATTTGCGTCGCAATCACCGGCTCGTTGCCCACAAAGGAAAACAACCCAGCCGTTCCGATTTCGATCTCCGAGCAGGTCGAAAGCACGCAGGAAGCATTCGAAGCTGGTGCCAGCATCGTGCACGCACATGTGCGCAATGATGACCAGACGCCCAGCAGCGACCCGGATAAATTCGCCCAGCTCAAAGAAGGGCTGGAAAAACATTGCCCGGGTATGATCATCCAGTTCTCAACCGGCGGGCGTTCGGGCGCAGGCCGGACACGTGGAGGAATGCTGCCGTTACGCCCCGACATGGCTTCGCTCTCTGTAGGGTCCAACAATTTTCCCACCCGCGTCTATGAGAATCCACCGGATCTGGTCGACTGGCTGGCGGACGAGATGTGTACATACGGGATTACGCCGGAAGTCGAAGCGTTTGACCTTTCTCACATCCTACAAGCCATAAAAATGCATCAGGATGGCAAGTTGTTCGGCAAACTATACGTGCAGTTCGTAATGGGCGTGAAAAACGCAATGCCGGCAGATAAGGCGGTATTCGACTTTTATGTAAAAACCCTGAAGGATCGCGCGCCCCAGGCCGAATGGTGTGCTGCCGGGATCGGCCCGAACCAGATAGTTCTGAACGAGTGGGCCATAGCAGCAGGAGGCCATACGCGCACCGGCCTCGAAGACAATGTCCGCATCGACCGTAACACGCTGGCCCGCTCCAACGCCGTCCTGGTAAAGCGTGTCACCCAGTTGTGTGATAAATACGAGCGGCCTGTCGCCACATGGCAGCAGGCGAAGGAGATATTGCGACTGTCAACACCCGGAGTGTGATCCGATGAGCACCAAAAACATCCTTTGCGCCTATAACGGTTCGAACACCGCTGTCAGTAGCCTGCGCTATGCAATCAGGATTGCCAAACATCACAATGGCTGGCTGACCGGAATAGTGCGACACGGACGACCCGTGTTGGAAACCCGATTTGGAGGCCAGTTCCCAAAAGAGGTCATCGACATCATGCATGAAAATGATGCCAAGCGGATCCGGCAAGTTGCAAAAAGCTTTGAACGGGAAACATCGGTCGGCGGTATTTCAGAACGCTCGGATTTCATTGAAATCGAAGATGAAATGGATCTGGCTCTCGGTGAAGTCTCGCGTACCTTTGACCTGATCGTAACGGGCGTCCCGGAACGCGAAATGAAGGTGGAACACCTTGCAGCTCACCCCGACACGATTGCTTTGAGAAGTGGCCGACCGGTCCTGGTCGTTCCAGACGCTTATGCTCGAGAACGCCTGGCAGATCACGCATTGGTAGCCTGGGACGGCAAACGTTCGGCCGCCCGAGCGATTGGGGATGCAATGCCAATTCTCGAAGAAAAGGCCAGGGTCAGCATACTGTGTGTGGGCAAATCGGCACCTGCAAATACAGATCAGCTTTTGCGGAACCTCAGTCGCCACGGTATTCAATCAGAGTTACTCATCAGGGCAAAAACTCATTCAGTTGGGCAAACCGTTCTGGACACAATACGGGAAGTCGGCGCACAGTTGATCGTGATGGGTGCCTATGAACATAGTAAATTCTCGCATGACCTGTTCGGCGGTGCGACCACCGATGTGTTAGCTGGCACGCACGTGCCGGTTTTCATGTCGCACTAATCAACCATGAGTGATGTGTTTTCACACCCCTGGCTTGGCGGTTTGTTTGATGACCCGCAAACCCGCAATCTTCTGTCTGCTGAGGTGCGGTTCAGGCACATGTTGGAAACCGAAGCGGCCTATGCCAGTGCGCTGGGGCACGTCGGAAAAGTATCCGCAAGCGTGGCTGAACAAACGGCCAACCTTATCAAAGTACTGCAACCGGATTACCCAGCGCTACGCGATGGAACAGCACAGGATGGTGTTGTCGTACCGGCACTGGTTCGCATGCTTCGGGAACAGCTGCCGGAGGAATGCCAGGACTCCCTTCACCACGGCATGACTTCGCAAGATGTGATTGACACCGCATTGCTCCTGACGCTCAAAGATATCTTTCCCCTGTTCGCCCGGCGAATTTCAGATCTGATCGCAGGCCTGAAGTCGCTGGAAGAAACACAAGGTGCGAACAGGCTGATGGGCAGAACGAGGATGCAAGCCGCCTTGCCGATATCGGTGGCTGATCGCCTGCGCAGTTGGCGAAAGCCGTTTGATGATCACCTGGAACGGCTGACCCAGATGGAACCGAGGGTTCTCAGGTTGCAATTGGGTGGGGCCGTGGGGGATCGCGCGGCATTGGGAGGAGAGGCAGAGGTGATTTCCGCCCATATGGCGGCATCGCTCGGTTTACAGGATTCTCAGAGCTGCTGGCACAGCCGTCGTGACAGTATCGCTGAGTTTGCAGGATGGTTGTCGCTGGTTACAGGAAGCCTTGGCAAGATGGGTCAGGACGTTGCCCTTATGGCGCAACAGGGTGTGGATGAGGTGTCATTGGATGGCGGCGGCGGGTCATCGGCCATGCCGCACAAGCAGAACCCCGTAACAGCAGAGCTATTGGTGTCGCTTGCACGATTCAATGCGGTTCAGCTTTCGGGTATGCATCAGGCACTGATCCACGAGCAGGAACGGTCAGGTGCGGCCTGGTCTCTCGAATGGATGATCCTGCCGCAAATGATCATGTCCACAGGTCGGTCCCTGACGGCTGGAGCCGTATTGACCTCCCAGATATCGCGGCTTGGCAGCCAAGGTTAAGAAAAAGGTTGTGGGAATGTGCCACGTTTCACGCTCATATCACATTACTGCCCGGACCGCCTGGCTCGCAGTACGCACTTTGTCCTTGCGCCTCATGCGGGGCAAAATAGCCTAAATTGGGAAATCAACATTCGGCGACCGAGTTGAGAGAACTGAAGAAGAGGTACCATGATAACCAGCTGGGATCCTTTTCACTTTCATCCGGAATTGCGGTCAGAAATAACCGACCCGGAACAATCCTTTTTCCGTTCCTTCACCACCGAGGTTCTGGCCATAAAATCTCGGGAACTCGGACTGCCACAATGGTGGTTCCCGAACGAAGTGCGTGAAGCGAAGCGACTGGAAACCCTGGCCGGTCGAAGGTGCGGCGACCTCTGGGTTTTCGCTTATGGATCACTCATGTGGGACCCGGCATTCGAATTCGCAGAAGTTCGAAGGGCATATTTACCCTTCCATGCACGGAAATTCATTCTCAAGGACATTTACGGAGCGCGAGGCACGGTCGATGCGCCCGGTTTGATGGCCGCGCTGGATATAGGTTCCGGATGTAGTGGCCTGTTGTTCCGAATTTCCCAGAATAAAATTGACGAAGAGACCGAAGTAATCTGGCGGCGCGAACAGGTCGGACCTGCGTATCTACCGGCGTTTGTCACCGCTCAGGTTGATGGCATGGCGATTGAGGCGCTCACATTTTTGGCGGATCATGATGCAGAAGGGATCGAAACAAACATTTCCCGAGACGATCAGGTTCGATACGTGGCAACGGGGGCAGGGTTTGCCGGTTCGAGTATCGAATATCTAAGAGGAATTCAGAGGAAATTCACCCTTCTGGGTATCTACGACGAAGAAGTCGAAACCCTACTTCGTGATGCAGAAGCTCATTTGTCTTTCAACTAAGGCGACGTTTCGAATTGGGACGGTTTCACCATCCGAAACGCTGCCCCCGAACACATTGGTTCCCCCAACGTTAATCCCACCCACATTCGCGCGGGGGCATTCAGCACCCGAAATCCACTGGCGCAAAGGTCGTGTTACATCAACCCGAAAGCACACCCGGCAACCAAAGGGTCAGTGCGGGGAACGCGATCAACACGCCAACCCGCAGAATTTCCGCGCCGAAGAATGGAAGAACCCCGATAAATGTGTCACGCATCGGAACATCCGGGGATTGAGCGGAAATGATAAAGACATTCATTCCCACAGGTGGTGTTATCAATCCCAGTTCGACCACGATCAGGGCGAGGATTCCGAACCAAATCTTCAAATCCTCGGTGTCCATTCCAAAAGGCGACATCTCGGCTGTGACATAGTCGCCGCCATTGATCTCAACCAGCACCGGCCAGAAAAACGGAATGGCCAGCAGGATCATCGACAGGCTGTCCATCAGGCAGCCCAACAGGATCAGAGCCAGCAGCAGCACCAAGAGGGTCATCATTGGCGTTAATGTGGAGTTGGCCATCATTTCGGCCATGGCCTGCGGCACGCCCCCGCGCGACATGAATATCTTGAGCAGCTCGGCCCCAAGCAGGATGAGATAGATCATCCCGGCAGTGCGGGCGGTTTCCAACAGCGCCTCACGACCGTCGTTAAGTGTAAATTGACCGCGTACCAACCCGAACAGAGTGACCATAACCACACCAACGGCCGCCGCCGGGGTCGGGTTGAACAATCCCAAATAAATTCCGCCGATTACCACACCAAACACCAGCCCCACCGGCAACACGTTCAGTGTCGCAGAAATCAGTTCGACGCGTGAAGCAGCATCGCCTTTTGGGCCAGCGTCAGGTTTGACCAACACATAAATGAGAATAGTCAAAATGAAGAACGCAACCGCAATCAATCCAGGTATCAACGCCGCCATGAACATTGTGACCACGTTGGCCTCGACAATGATTGCGTAGATGATCAGTACCACCGAAGGCGGAATAAGGATGCCCAAAACCCCGCCGGCTGCTATGGTCCCGGTACCCAGCGTCGAGGAATAGTTGTACTTTTTCAGTTCTGGCAGCGCGACGCGACCCATGGTTGATGCGGTTGCCAGTGATGAACCGCAGACCGCGCCAAAACCTGCACAGCCGGCAATGGCGGACATGGCCACTCCCCCGCGCATCCATCCAAGCCAGGCATTCGCGGCACGGAACAAATCTGCACTCAAGCCCGAACGTGACGCGATTGCGCCCATCAGCACAAACAGAGGCACAACGGACAGGTCATAGATCGAGAATTGCCCGTAAGCGAGATCCTTAAGCTGACTCAGAACGATCATGGGACCATTCAACAGGGCAATTCCAACGCCGCCAACGACGATCATTGCATAGGCAATTGGCATACGAATGGCGATCAGAAACACAAGGGTTCCGAGCCCCATCAAGCCGATAGTAATGCTGTCCATTGTTTCAGACCTCGCTTCGGGTAAGCGTTCGCAGTGCTTCTCCCAGCGTGATCAACGCCGCCAGAAACAAAAGCGCCAGGGATATCAATGCGGGAAGGAACGCCCACCAGATTGGAATTTCCAGGATACCTGTGAATTCCTCATACTCACGATAATCCGATAGCCCCGCACTCATCCGCCAAATGAGAAGAGCAGCAAACAACAGTGCTATGATTGCAGCCACCACTGACATCAGCGCGACCGACCGGGGACCTGCACGCATCGTAAAAATATCCGCGGACACGTTGGCGCCGACCAACTGGCAATAGGGCAAGAAACAAAATGCTGCTATTGCGGCCCCCATCTCGGTCAGTTCGAAATCCCCTGGGAAGGGTTTATTGATTATCATCCCGGCCAGGATTGACCAGGCGTTTACCAGAACCACCCCGACCAAAACCAAGCCGCCAACCAGCGCCCAGCCAGTAATCAGGTGGCGCGCAAGATCCACAGACCTTGCGACACCAGATGTTTGCGTCCCAGACATTGTTCAGTTCGAGGCCATGTTTTCGGACACAAGCGCAACCGCGCGATCGTAAAGCGCCTGTCCGTCGATGCCTTTTTCATTCATTTCAGTGATCCAGCGTTCAACCACCGGTTCCATCGCAGTTTCGAACTCGGCCCATTCAGCGTCGCTTAGCTGAATATGTTCGTTGCCGGATTTTGTAGCAATTCCAATCCCGAATTCCTCGGCCCCGTCCCAGATGCGTCCCACTTCAGCATGCCATTCAGGGCCGGAAGCATCTATGAAAACCTGCTGGATATCTTCGGGCAAGCTCTCCCAGCGATCCTTATTCATCACAACGGAAAAGGACGTCGTGCCCAGACGTTTCCCGTCCGGTCCTTCGATCTGGTACCGAGTTTGCTCCTGCACTTTCAAGGGCGGGATAATTTCAAATGGGATGAGAGCGCCATCAATAACTTTTTTTGACAGCGCCACAGGAATTTCCCCAACCGATGTTTTAACCGGGCTTGCTCCCAGTGATTCAAGAACCCATGCACCGGTTCTGGAAGGAATGCGGATTTTCTTGCCGGCCACGTCCGCTGGCGTTCTCACGGGATCCGTTGCCATGTGCAAAGCGTTGCCGCCGTGTACATGCTGGAACAAGGCATGAAGTCCCTTGAAATCCTTGCTCAACTCGTCTGCGTACATCGCCTGCATTGCCTTATTTACCGCGGCGCTATCTCCCTGATGGACGCCCGGCAATTCAAACACTTCGGTGCGCGGAAACGAACCGGCGGCGTAGGCATTGACCATCCAAACCATATCCACGACCCCATCACGCGCTTGACGAGGAAGCTGCGGGGGCTTGCCACCAAGGGTCATCGAGGGGAAAATCTCGATTTTGATGCGCCCGTCGGACGCCTCCATGATGCGTTCGGCCCACGGTTCCAGCATTTGCGAATGTGCTGGAGCTTTGGGGCTCAGAAAGTGATGCAATTTGAACTCAAACTCTTCGGCAAAGCTCACTTGTGCTCCGGCGAGTGCAACAATCATGCCAGTAGCGGCGCCTTTAACAATCCCTGTGAATTTCATTGGACCTCCTCCGTCAAAATTCCAAGAAATGGATTAGCCTGGAACTCATCGGAGAGTTTAGTTACTGAATGTTGGCATTCAAAATGAATTCTGCGGCTTTTTAGTTTCCGTTATTAGCATGTTTGAGCAGATTGCCTGCAGCCAGACTGGTCCGTTGACAGGGATCTCGGGACAAATGGCAGCGGGATCTAAGAGGAAGCCGCCAATATGTCAGACAACGCGACATCTGCATCAGTTGGCAGCGATAGCGCGCCTGCCGACGCTTCGGGGTAATCACGATTGATGCGAATGAACCGGGCGTTTTGGAAATGAGTTCCTATTCTCTCCATCGGCCACCGAATAACGCTGGGTGTATTGAAACCTGCACCGATCTCAACCACCGCCAGCCTCCGGCCATTAACACTCTGCAACCAGTTGGCGAAGGTCTTTGATTGCGAAAAGTAGGGGGTCTCTATAAACCATCCACCCCCTCGCACGTTCATGAACACCGGCCCTCCGCAATTGGGGCACACCGCGAGAGACGATTTGTCCTCAACCTTTTGAGTTTGTCGGTTGACGGATGGCAGCATTGCGTCGACCAGAGGGACCCCATCCCAGGTTTGGTCTGTGCACGGCGTCAGACATTGGAACAATTCATAATCGCCCTGAGGTGTATAGATGCGCGCCGGATCAAACCCATTTTTATAGAAATACCGGTCGACATTTGAAGTCACGACAAAATAGTCCTTGTCGCCAACCAGCTTAAGTAAATCCCGATACACTTTTGTCTGGCGCGCCCTGTACACGTGGTCCAGAGCAACCGACAGGTAACCCCATTTGAGCGCTTCGTCTTTGAACGGGAAACCCATCATTTGATATTGATTGCGGGCACCGTACTGCAGCATTCCGGGGAACCGGTTGGCAAACGTAACTTCGTCGGTGTAGTCCAACCCGGCCGCAGCAGACATCCCCGCGCCAGCTCCGATCAGTATTGCATCGGAATCCCTTAGCGTTTGCGCGACCGTTTCGACGGTATTCAAAGCAGTTCCCATTGTCTCGCTTCCTGCTCATAAATCCTTGTGGCGGCGTTGCCAAAGGTATTGAAAATCACGTGACTTAGCCCTTTGGGGTTCCTGCCGAGCCAATCAATCACTGTTGCAAGCGCAATCTTTGCAGCGGCTTGGCCCGGGTATCCGAAAACACCAGTCGAAATGCCGCACAGGGCCACCGAACGGGCCCCGGCCTCGGAGGCCAAGGAAAGACAAGACTGATAGCAATCCGCCAATTGAGTTTCTTGTCTTGTCGTCGGTCGCGACCCGGATTGGACAATGGGACCCACGGTATGCAGGACGTATCGGGACGGCAGATTGTACGCGCGCGTAATTTTGGCGGCACCGGTCACCTCACCATGCCCCTGCAATTGCATTATCCGATGGCAATCTTCCCTCAGCTGCGGGCCAGCCGCACAATTAATCACATTGTCGATGCAGGCATGGAACGGCTGAAAGCATCCAAGCAATTCTGAATTGGCAGCATTTGTGATGGCATCGACGCGCAGCGTTGTTGTGTCACCGTCCCAAATGCTGATCCGCCCGCTGACATTGGAACCTCCGCCCAATCGCTGCAATGCTTCTGAGTCCGTTACGGTTTTCTTCGACAGCTCGTGCTGAAGCAGCCGGTCAGTCGTATCGAGCAAGTTTGACGGCAGGTTTCCCGGACTGCGAACCGTCAACGCTGCCTGCACCCACCTTCGGCGCACTTCAACGGGCTGAGGAACGGCATATCTTTCAAGAAATCGCGCGGATTGGCTATCGTGCTTAAGGGCGTCCACGACATCGTTTAACGCAACGTGTGGATTCCCAGTCGCGGGAACAAACGCTTCGTAAAGGCGTATCACTTGCTCATAAGCAGACAGTTTCAATTCATAACCCCGGGTGTTTTTTGGTGAGCTCAGCAGGCCAGTAAGCCTGCTGAGACTAAGTCGGGCGTTCAGAACTTGCCGTTATCGTGTGCCATCTCTGATGGGATTTCCGAGATCACGTCCCAATGTTCGACGATTTTGCCATCCTCAACACGGAATAGATCGAAAAACGCAGTCGGGGTTCCAGCCAGGGTGCCTTCCGACGCGGTAAAGACAAAGCTGCCTTCGGCAACGACCAGATGGGTCTCATCGTATTCCATGGTGACGCCCTGCTCGGCCCAGGCGGTCAGAGCTGCACCCAAACCATCCAGACCGTCAGCAATCTGGCTATTGTGTTGGGTATAGGTTTCCGTCGAAATGAAGTCGGTGATTTGATCACCTTTGCCATCACGCAGAATCGTGTTTACGAAATCGACTACCAACTCTTTGTTTGCTTCGGTCTTATTCAGATCGACGATCTCGACTGCACCATCGGTTTGCGTGTGACCAGATGGGTTGGGTTCGGTAACGGCCGCCAGATTGTCCCAATGCTCGACAACTTTGCCGTCCTCGACACGAAACACGTCAAATCCAACCAAAGCGTCGGCACCAAAGGCCTGAGCATTGGTATATGTGTTGTGCAAGACGACCAGATCACCCTCTGCCAATACTCGGTGCGTGGTTACCTCTATACCGCTTTCTTTCAGACCGGGGATAAAGCCCACAATTGGTGCCGCACCGGTCGGAACCGCCGGGTTGTGCTGGATATATCCCGACGCAAGAAGCTGCTCGGCGGCTTCGGGGTCGAAGTTGGTGAAAATGGCAGCGACGGCGTTCAGGACGATTTCTTTGGGGGTCATTTCCGGTTCCTTTGATTCTCGGTTGCGTTGTTGTGCGCTTTAGGTATCATTTCCGCACCAAGTATCAATTACGCACTATAAAGGAACCAGGTATGCTCCCGGTAACTGCGACGACCGACCAAGAAGGCAAATTGTGTCCGGTTCGAAATGTCCTCGCCAACGTGACAAGAAAATGGCAGACGTTGCTGCTGCTGGCGCTTGAAGATGGTCCGATGCGTTTTGGCGAGCTAAAACGGATAATTGGGGACATCACCCAAAGGGTACTGACTGAAAACCTGCGTTCAATGGAGCGCGATGGCTATATCACACGCACTGTGCATTCCGGACCACCCCTGGCAGTCACTTACGAACTGACAGAATTGGGCAAAGATCTGGTGGATGTCATGAAGCCCCTCGTTTTATGGGCTCAGGACCATTTCGAAAGGGTTGAAGAAGCTCGCGCCTTGTATGACGGCTGACATGCACTTGGTTAGTAGAAAACGAAACTACGCATCGAAATGCTTCCTATATCGATCGACTCGTTGGTGAACATGAGTTGATCTTTGACATCTGCGGCTCCGGCGATTGTCAAGGCCGGAACATAATGGTCTACAGTTGGATGTGCGCGGGACAAAAGAGCACCCAACGCACTTCGATCCGCCATGGCCCGGAAATTTCTGTTTTCCAGAAACGCGGAGACGCGCGTGTCGAACTCCGTCGCCCAGTCATATGGAGCGGCCCCCATCCGCATGTCGCGAAGGTTATGCACGATATTTCCGCTACCCAGGATCAGCACCCCCCGGTGACGCAATTCGGCAAGGGCCTGCCCAACCGACAAATGCCAATCCAAATCCCGTGTCATATCGATCGACAACTGAAAAACCGGTACGTCAGCGTTGGGATACAACCAGTTCAGAACCGACCAGGCTCCGTGATCCAGACCCCAGGTTTCGTCGCCTTCGGCATGGTGGCTGGCCAGCAGAGAGATCACCTCTGCCGCCATTTTCGGATCGCCACTTGCCGGATATTCCTGCTGGTACAATTCGTTCGGAAACCCGAAAAAGTCATGTATTGTGCGCGGTGCCGCTGACACGTCCACCAAGGTCGTGCCTCGTGTCATCCAATGGGCTGAGACCACCAGAATCGCCTGAGGCCGTGGCAGGGAATGACCAAGGGCGGCCCATTTGCGCGAATGAGACGTTTCCTCGATAGCATTCATTGGATTTCCGTGTCCCAGGAACACAACCGGCATTCGATCAGATGTCGCAAAAGCATCTTTCAGTCTTTCCAATTTCAGATCGATGCCCATAACGGGGCCTTTCTTGTTACGGTGGGGATTAGTGTGCCACCAATTCGGACGGCCCTCCGCCGAACTTATTGCGCTACTGTATAGCGCGTCATAGTCATGGAATCGGCGTCCAGCTTGGCAACAAAGTCCGCTGCTGCGGCAGCATCCATGAAGGATGCCATGGATGCGTCGGCCGCATCGGTGCTTTCCCAATAAACGACAACCAGCCACGCGCCATTCTCGCCTTTGGCAGACTGACGAGCCACAAAACCGGGTTGTTTCGAAACGTGCTGCTCTTCTACAGCTTGATCAAGCGCGGAAAACTCTTCGTAAGTAACGCCGTCCTTGAGATTGAAATTCACAATCTCAATTATTTTGGCGCCCCCCAGATCCTGGGCGTCAGCCGGAGCCGCCGAAAGCAGTGCTGACGCTATAAGTGCCGTAACCACTACAACTTGACGAATTTTCGAACCGAAGGCTGAATTGACTATAGTCATGGTCGTGTCCTTTCAATTGGAATATTTTCTGGCAAAGCCGCCAGATGACGAGGTAAACAAGAACAAGCGTCCTTCCCGTCCGACGAACTCGGCTAATTCTGCTTAGCTGACAGGATGGATTGTTCTAAGTCTTCTGGTCCTTTCGGGACAATTCCCGATGGATTGAGAGCGGATAGTGAATTGTAACCGCCCTTGATGTGATCGAGGTGTACGGTTTCAGCCACGCCTTCCACGTTCAACACATTGTGCATGTGCTCATGCAGATGCGGGTAGTCCGCCAAACGTTTCTTGTTGCATTTGAACAGACCGTAATATGCCGCGTCGAACCGAATTGACGTGACAAAAACCCGGATGTCCGTTTCGGTCAGAAAATTGCCAAACAGAAATTTGCGCCCGCCGGACAACTGTTCTTCAAGTTCGTCCATTTCACTAAAGAGCTGATCAAAAGCTTCTTCATAAGCCTCCTGGGACGAAGCGAAGCCACATTTGTAAACGCCGTTACTGTAGAATTTGTAAACCCGGGCATTCAGGCTATCGATGTCTTCTGCCAGATTTGCAGGATACAGGTCGGGAGTGCCGGGGGCGAATTCAGCAAAGGCACTGTTGAACATCCGCACGATATCTGCACTTTCATTGTTCACAGCCTGCCCAGTATTGGTGTCCCACAACAGCGGAACAGTCGCACGTCCTGTAAATCCAGCGTCAGCGCGCGAGTATATTTCGTGTAGGTACTTTGAGCCAAACAAGTGATCGTCTGTTGCTCCGGGGAAAGCACTAAAGGCCCACCCTTCGTCAGTCATTTTTGGTGAAACTATGGAAACGGAAATCAGATGCTCGAGCCCTTTGAGCTTTCTCGTTATCAGTGTCCGCGATGCCCAGGGACAGATATAGCCAACGTACAGATGATATCTTCCGGGTTCAGCTTTAAAACCACCTCTGCCGGTCGGGCCGGCACTACCATCCGGAGTGATCCAGTTTCGAAATGTCGAGGTCTGTCGGACAAAGCGCCCCTTTTCGTCCGCTTTTTGGACAGGATCCCAGGATTTTGACCATTTTCCGTTAATCATCATGACAGCACCTCCGTGGGGGTGAAACGCCGACACTAATCGCTGGCGCAATCAGTACGTTCAGGAGTTCTTTGCGCGCCGAGTTGTCAGGACGTATTTCCCCTCATCCAACAGAGCCACTCCCAGCATGACTGCTGCCCAGAACACAGGAAATTCCCAACCGCCACCTTCATTTGCAAACATCCAACCGTTTGAGCCATGCGCGGTAAAGGCCGCACCCAAAAGAATTGGAATCGTAACCAGTGCGGCGATCCGCGAATAAACACCGAGTATCAGCGCTGCCGCAGCACTCAGCTCAACAAGAATTACCACATATCCCAGAACTCCGGGCAATCCGAGCGAAGCGAAATAACCTGCAGTTCCCGCTGGTGTGAAAACCAAGACCTTCAGCAGTCCATGTGCCAAAAAAAGAATGCCAGTACTCAAGCGCAAAAGAAGTGCCGCCAGATCGGTTCCGTTTTCGAGTTTCATTTTCGTCTCCTGTTAAATCGATCACTTCGCCGGCATCTGTTGCTGGTTCACTTGCAGGAAGCAGCTGAACCGGCCGTAGCCATATTGGGTCGGCTATGAGTTAGACCCGCTTTAATTCCCAAAAAAGGTACCTATTGGCGAATAACTGTCACCGTAGTATTCACAATCATGGACTTGATCGATGGCATGAAAACTTTTGTGGCGACTGTGGAAAGCGGGTCCTTTACGGCTGGCGCGGAACGGCGCGGAATCTCAAAGAAACTGGCAAGCAAATACGTGGCTGAGTTAGAGACGCACATTGGTGTAAGGCTGCTGAACCGAACCACCCGAAGTCTGTCCCTAACGGAATTAGGCCAGCAGTATTACTCCGGATGCATCAATCTACTCACGTCATTGGAGAGCCTGGAGAATGATCTTAAAAGTGGAAGTAATCTACTGACGGGCACATTGCGCATTGCTGTACCGTTGGATTTTGGACGTGCTGTCATCGTTCCGATCGTAGATGAATTCAGCAGGCAAAATCCGGACGTCACCGTCGAGATCAACATGAGCGACCGCTTTGTCGACATCGTTAACGAGGGCTACGACCTCGCTATTCGGGCGGGCGTTCACCAGGATTCCTCGCTTGTATCCCGACTGCTGGGAAGGATGGACATCTGGCTGGTCGGAGCGCCGTCTCTGTTTGAAGGCAAGCCGCTTCCAATTGCCCCCACGGACCTAAATCAATTCCCGACCTTGCAAGATTTAAACTTTCGTGCCGGAGGCTTGTGGCGATTTCGCAAAGGCAAAAATGTAACGAAATTTGCGCCCAACCCCAGTATCCAGATCAACAGCGCCCAGTCCATCCGAGACTTGGCACTATCTGGCCGGGGTCTTGCATGTTGCCCGGATCTTTTTGTGGCCCGCGATGTGGAGGAAGGGCGATTGATACGTCTTCTGCCTGACTACAAACTTCAGACCAGCGAAATCAGAATTCTCTTTACCAGTGCCCGGCATGTTCAAAGAAAAACACGCGTGTTTGTCGATTTTCTGGTTCAGAGGTTTCCTGCCAGAGGTCTCATGAAATGACTGATTAGGTCAGGATTCCTAACCAGTAAAGGTTCTGTTGCGAAGTTTCTTGCTGAGTGCAGGTACCGCGCTGCCCCTGCGGGTTAAGCAGCCAATTCCGCAAATTGACGGAACGGACAGGTTCCAGGCGTGAACATGACCTTTCAGGTTGTTTGCAAACCCACGATGGCACACCGAGGCCAGTGGGGGCGTCTACATCATCAGAACCGCTCACTATACTGGGTTGTCCACAAATTTGAGTGTCCGCTTTACGCTGCCGATTCAACCGATCGCTGCAACACACTCTTCGAACTTCTCTGCCGGTGAGAAGTAATTCAAGGTCTTTCTGGGCCGCTCGTTGAGTTCGCGAGCGACGGCATCGAGATGCTGTTGGGTGTGCACGGAGAGGTCAGGTTCTCGATAGAATGCAGTGATTGCTGCAATCTTAGGAGAACGAGATGGATTACTTTGTTGGTTTGGACGTATCGCTGCGGTCGGTTGCTGTCTGTGTTATCGATGTGGATGGCCGAACGGTTTTTGAGCGTGCGGTCCCGTGTGAGATCGATGACATCACAGGTTGTCTGGCGGACTTCGCTGCCCGTGATCTTCGGATCGGGTTCGAAGCTGGCGCCATGAGCCAACACCTATTCTTTGGATTACGGGAGGCTGGGTTCAGCGTCGTCTGCATGGAGGCTCGGCAAGTGAATGCGGCGCTTTCGGCCATGCGCAACAAGACCGACAAATCAGATGCACGCGGGATCGCCAACGTGCTTCGGTCTGGCTGGTTCAATCCTGTCCACATGAAGAGCCGGGAGGCGCACGCCGTGCGTGCGCTGCTCAGCAGCCGCAAAGCAGTCCAGCGAAAATGCATCGATCTGGCAAACGAGATACGCGGGCTGTTCCGGATCTTTGGGTTGCGCCTGCCACCTCGTATCGACCAGGCGTCCTTTGATGAGAAGGTGCGTCCCATCATCAAAGCAGACCCAGACCTATCACATGCATTGCTGCTGCTTTTGGATGCCCGAGCGGTTCTCTTCTCCACCTACCGGGAACTGGATCGACGCGTGAAGCGGATCGCCAGCAATGATGAGACCTGTCTGCGCTTCATGGCAATCCCCGGCGTCGGGCCAATAGCAGCTCTGACCTTTAAAGCGGCAGTGGATGATCCCAAACGCTTCACCAGTTCAAGAACAGTCGCCGCGCACTTTGGCCTGACACCGAGGCGCTACCAGTCAGGGGAGATGGACAACCCCGGCCGTATCTCGAAGGCAGGCGACGCCGATGTTCGATCCGCGCTCTACGCTGCAGCGAACGCGATGATGATGCGATCGGTTGCCAGCTCAGAGATCAAGTCGTGGGGTTTGCGGCTGATGCGTCGGAAAGGCCGTCGGCGCGCCGTCGTCGCTGTCGCTCGAAAGCTCGCGGTCGTGATGCACCGCATGTGGGCCGACAACACCGAATTCCGTCAACGACCTTTGGAGGGTACCGCATGAACTGAACCTCCAAAGATCAATGACGGGATCGTCCCTCACCGGACGAGGTCCGCGGATGACGCCGAAAACGGCTGCTGCGCCACTTGAAGCGCGAGACTAAGCTGGGCGCTCCGCGACCGATCCGACACATGCATGCAGCGGTCCAACCGAACCGGACCAGTAATGACTGCGAAGAGAAGCTTGACCCGGATGAGAGACATGATCCCAAATGACGGAAACGAAACGATGAAATGAACTTGACCCGAACGCCCGATTAGAGAAACTGCCGTTCGTTCAAATCTTCAACATCTGGACTTCAGAGCAAAGCTGACTCATTGTGAACGCAGGTTTTGTTGCGAAGTTTCTTGCTCACCGAAAAGATCACGCTGTACCTGCGGGTTAAGCAGCCAGTTCCGCGAATTGACGAAACGGACAGATTCCGGGCGTTAGTTGACCTTTGCGGATCATGTGTGCCACTTCGATTCCGTCCAGCGTTGCCGCTGCTGAATCGAAGGCTTTGAACCCCAACATTGGTCGAGTGCGTCTCTTGATAAAACGATGGTCCTGTTCGACGATGTTATTGAGGTATTTCCGCCTGACCATCTCGATTGGTATCGGGCAACCAAAGCCTTTCAGCATCTTGTTGATTGCTTTGATACCAGCGGTGTTGGCGCCACTTTTGTCGATGACGATTTTTCGTGGAAGACCATTGCATTCCAACATTCGGGCAAAGAATTTCGTGGCGGCAGGTTTGTTACGACGTCGTGAAAGCATGAAATCAAGTGTCTTGCCGTGTTTGTCGACGGCTCGGTAGAGATAGGCCCACGCACCTTTTACTTTGATGTAAGTCTCGTCCATTCTCCAGGAACGGTCGCATGGCCCTTTGCGGCGACGTGCTGCTTCAGCGATTGCGCCGGAATACCGTGTTACCCAACGGTTCAGCGTGGTGTGATCCACTGAAACACCACGTTCTAACATGATTTCCTCAAGATCACGGTACGACACGCCGTATCGAACATAGAAGAAAACCGCGAACAGGATCACGTCCTTCGGATATTGCGCGCCTTTAAAGGAGATCATGAGCTGGCTTTCAACTAATTAGGATCGAAAGCCATTCACGCGCTAAACCCAAGTGCGTCAACAGTCAAAAGTTTGCAACAGAGCCAACCCCGCCTGGTTGATCACGCGGTCGAGCTCCTGGAACAGCGAATCGAGCGCATCAGCCTTGATCAACGCCTCGCGGAAATCCCATAGGGTATTCGCGTCAGGCACGGTGTCCGCGATCCCGAGCCCACAGAAACGCATCCAGCTGAGCCGGTCCCTGACCATGCGTTCGGTCGCCTCGAGGCTGAGGCCGTGCAGGCTTTGCAGCACCAGCATTCGGAACTTTAGCACAACGTCCAAAGCGGGACGCCCGCCCTTGGCGCTGCGTGCTTCGCCTGCCGCCCGTTCAAGGATTGGCCGGAAACGTTCGAAATCCACCGTGGCATTCAGCGTCTCAAGCGGGTCGCCGCCCGCCGAGATCTCCGCCAACCGGTCATCCACACTCCAGAACCCTGCTTGCTCGGCCATGAACCCCTCCTCCCGTCTTCAGAAGTGAATCATGACCGAAGCTCGTCAGCCAGAGGTTTTCGGAGCTGTCCAATTATCGAATCAAATAATGAGAAGGTCGGCACCCAAACAAGTATTGGTGTGATGGCACTGTACTGCTGGGGCGGCCAGATGCGACGTTCTGGGTAAGCGATTGACCAAAGTATCGAACCAAGCGTGGCCGCAGCAATTCCTAAACCCAAGAAAACCAAGTTAGTTTCCATCAGGTTCCTGCCTTCTCATGCCCATAGAGTTTCGCGCCCTCGTGCGCATTTTTCTGATCTTCCAATTCGAGCGTGGAGTGCCGGATACCGAACTCTTCGGCAAGGCGCTCCTTCACAACAGCTTTGATCTTTTCGCCGGACGCGTCATCAGCTGTCACGACATGGCAGTCCAATGCCGCTTCGTTCTCTTGCATCTGCCACAGATGAACGTGGTGGACATCATGGACCCCGTCGACCTCCCTGATTGCAGCAACAACGGCATCGTTGTCGATGTCGGGTGGGCTTCCGAGCATCAGGATACGAATGGGGCCACCAATTTCAGTGACGGCGAGATAAAGTATGTAGAGCGCGATGCCGATGGTGATCGCCGGATCGACCCACCACATATTATAGAGCAGGATGAGCGAGCCGCCGATGATCACCGCAACAGAGGCCAACGCGTCTGACAGATTGTGCAGGAAAAGCGCCCGGATGTTCACGCTGCCCTTTTGCATCGAATACGTCAGCAGCGCTGTCAGCGTGTCGACAACCAGCGCCACCGAGCCCAGGATCACCACGGTCCAACCGGCCACTTCGGTTGGCTCGATCATGCGCATTCCGCCCTCGTAGATGAGATAGACACCAACGAGGATGAGGGTGGTGTAGTTGATCAAGGCAGCGACGACTTCGATCCGGCCATAGCCGAAGGTCATGCGTTCGTCGGCGGGGCGTCTGGCGATCTTTCGCGCAGCAAAGGCGATCACTAAGGATGCCATGTCCGAGAAATTGTGCAGCGCATCCGCAATGAGAGCGAGGCTGCCGGACAAGATCCCGCCGATGATCTGCGCAACGGTTAATAGCGCGTTGGCCCAGATCGCGATGGAGACACGGCGGTCCCCCGAAGCGGGATCGATATGCGCGTGGCCGTGATCATGAGGCATGACGGGATTCTTCGTGTTTATGGTTGGGCAACGCCAAGCCAGGAATTTGCGGTACGCTACCGGACCGAATATGGCGCACGCGGGCATTCATCCAATGGCGGATGATATGACGATACGGCAAGTCCTTTACCAAACTAAACGACTGCCGATGGTTGACGTAAAAATCGTCGGGCGCGTTGAAGGTACCGAAGTCCTGAACGATGCCTGTTTCCTGGATATAGGTGTCGCCACCTGTCCACTCCACTGGCGGGGCCTGCAGGGAATCAGTCCCTGCCCCGTATCCGCAAAGGCTGGTGGTCCCGGAAAATGTGGATTGGAGAGATGACAGGAACGCAGCGTCGAGAATAAACCCCTCGAGGTTTACCCAACCTGTCTCGGTCTCCACCTCGACCCAGGAATGAATGATCTCTTCCGGTGCGAGGGGAAAGACCAGTTCCGGAACGACACCGCGTTGCAGCGCCTTGTGAATAGTGAAGCCGTGAAGACGGCAGCGGACACCAACCGCGCGCAACAGCGCCATCAAAAGCGTGCCTTTGGTGTTGCATTGACCAAAGCCATCAGCGAGCACCTCGGCGGCTGAGATATCGTCTGAGCGGTTGTAACCAAAGGCAATTTCATTGCGCACGAAATCGTAGACAGCCCCGATCCGATCATGTGTCGACGGGGTGTTCCAAGCTCTAGCCTTGACCAGTCGTGCAATTGACGGATGGTCGAAGTTCAGGATTGGGGTTGGTGCAAGTAACGGTTCAGCGATTGTCATCGGCACTCTCCTTGATTCGATTTAGGAGAGTTGTAATTGCTATAGTTACTGTAGCTTCAAGTACCAAATTTGCTAGCTAATCCAGCGTCAATGTCAGGCAGTGCCCTACGGAAAACCCGCGCGCATGTATGCAATTATTTTCCAGACGTCGTCTTCGCTTAGTACTTCTTCAAAAGCTGGCATATCAGTTCCAAAACGCTCACCGCCTTCGAAGATCGCCCAGAGAAGGTACTCGTCTCCCGCCATAGGCATTTGCACGAATCTTTGCAGAAGAGCCGGGGACGGAACCAAAGAGCGTCCGGCCTCACCATCTCCGAGGCCTTTTGCGCCATGGCAACTTGCACAGGAATTCGAATAGAGCGCCTTACCGTCCGCGATGATCTGTGCCGTGCCCCGCACCGTACTGCGGGCACCGCGATAGGCTGTGGGAACCCCTTCGTTCATGTACGTCCAATGCCGCTGCATGCGCATTTGTTGTCCGGGCCCCATGTTGCCCCAACCCCAACCTTGCATGTGATCGGACCCCATTTGGCCGGAACTCATCCGACCGTGCCCCCACCAGCCGCCATTATTCTGTTGGGCCAATGCGCCAATTGACCCGACACTAATTGCCGCGACTACGGCGAGACTAAGAAATGTTCTCTGCTTCATGGCGGGTCGCTCCTATGGTTGGTAATTCCTCTCGACAAAACTGACACCGAAACTGATCTACGTCATTGAGACAGATCAACTGCGGGCAAAGAGCGAATGCACAGCGTTGCAGAGTTTAGGCGCCAATCTCATCGTGATCAGTCAGACACTCCGAGTGATCGCGCAAAACCTCGAGAACCTTACAGTCGGCCGTATTGCCCCCGCTGCATTCGTGGATCATGCGCTTCAGCTCGGTGCGCAGCGCCTTCAAGCGGTCCATCCGCAACTCGACCTGCTTGAGTTGCCGGCGCGCGATGGAATCGGCCTCATGGCATGAGCGATCCGGATTGTCGCTGAGATCGAGAAGTTCGCGGATCGCTTCGAGGGGAAACCCTAACTGTCGCGCATGCCGAATAAAGGACAGGCGGTCGACTTCAGCATCGCCGTAGCGCCTCTGTCCCCCCTCTGTCCGACCGGGCTCAGGCATCAACCCGATTTGTTCATAGTACCGGATGGTCTGAACCTTCGTTCCGGTCTTCTTTCCCAGGTTTCCGATTGTCAGCATGCAACCTCCATATCTATAGTTTTGGTAGCTATAGCTATTGGTATGCGCAAGCCAGTCTTGCAATCACGGGTCCGTGACGCACCGTCTCTGTGTAAAGAAACAGCTTGAACCTCTAGCTACTAGAACATTTACAAGGCTCAAAAAATGGATGGAGTCAGGCGCAATTCTAGCAATGAGATTATCAGTATTTCAGAAAGTACTATGGGTCCTCGCCGCGATCGCGATCGTGGGGTTCGTCTGGCTACAAGTTTCTTCCAAAGGCGAACAGCGAACGGGTGAGCCTGCGTTCCGCGCAGATTTTGAACTGACCGATCACCATGGCATGGTGCAGACGGACGAAGATTTCGCGGGACGCTGGATGCTCGTTTTCTTCGGATTTGCGAATTGCCCCGATGTGTGCCCAACGACCCTAGCCGAAGTTGCCGCCGTAATGGATGCACTCGGTTCAGATGCGACCCAAGTCCAGCCGCTCTTCATTTCGATTGATCCGGAACGTGACACGCCGCAAAAACTAGCGGAATTTGTCCCAGCGTTTGACGCAAACATAATTGGGCTGACCGGTACACCCGATCAGATCAAACGCACGTCTGAGAGTTTCCGCGTTTACTTTGAGAAGATCGAGGAAGCCGCCTCCCCTTACGGCTATACGATGGGGCATTCCTCCCAGCTCTTTCTCTTTGACCCGCAAGGCGGATATGTCGGGGCCTGGACATACGGCACGCCAGCGGAGGAGATCCTTTCCGATCTAAAGGCGCGGATGTCGATATGAGCCGGGTGATGTCAAAAGTTACGGCTTTGACCGCCGCCTGGATCGTCGCTTTGGGGAGTTCCCTGGCCGTGCTCTATATCGGTGAGGTTTTAGGGCAGGCTCCGTGTCATCTATGCTGGTTCCAGCGCGCCTTCATGTTCCCTCTGGCCGTCATTCTGGGCCTCGGTCTCTGGTGGGAGGATCATCGAGTCGGTCGCTACGGTGTTGCGCTCGCCGTTGGTGGGGCCGCCATCGCACTCTGGCATCTGGGCCTTTATACTGGAATTCTCCCGGAACGCATCCAACCCTGCACGGCGACCGGTCCATCCTGCACCGATGACAATCAGGTCTTTCTCGGCATGCCGATCCCGCTTCTGTCGTTAACCGCCTTCGGGCTGATCGCGATCCTGTCAATTCTCTCCCTCAAGGAGGAGCGCAAATGAAAAACAAATCCATAGTTCTATCGGTCCTTCTCGTTGGCCTTGCGATCTTTGCCGCCGCCATTTGGTATCAATCCCGCCCTGCCCCGGTGGCTCAAGTCGAGCCGGTCCAGCCCGAAATCGCAGAGGCGTTAACCCGGCCCTATTCTCCGATCCTCGGCCCGGAGGAGGCCCCTGTCACCATCGTCGAGTTCTTCGATCCGGCTTGCGAAGCGTGCCGCGCCTTCCATCCGATTGTGAAGGGCATATTGGCCGAACATGACGGCGCAGTCCGTGTCGTGCTGAGATACACGCCGTTTCACGGAGAAGGCTCAGAAGAAGCCATTCGTGTCCTTGAGGCCGCACGGATGCAAGGCGTCTTCGAGCCGGTGCTAGAGGCGCTCCTCGAGTATCAGCCGCGTTGGGCGTCACATGGTGCGCCGGCCCCCGGCCTGATCCTTGGGATTGCAGAGCAAGCTGGCCTGGACCCGGAAGCTGCTAAAACCCAAATGATGGCGCCTCAGACCGTTGGCGTCCTCAATCAAGATCGCGCGGATGTGGAGGCGGTTGGCGTGCGCCAGACCCCCACCTTCTTCGTAAACGGCAAGGCCCTCGATCCTTTTGGCGCTGACGAGCTGCGCGCCCTTGTTGCAGCGGAAGTCGCGGCGAGCGGATCGTGACCAGAGAATTTCAAGGAACAAACCGATGAAATCATCTTCCGCCATTGGCATTGTATTCAGTATCTTGGTCGGGCTCCCTACAGCCTCAATTGCAGGGTCGGAAGACGTCGTGGTCGAAGACGCGTGGGCTCGCGCGTCCATCGGCACCAACCGTCCGGGCGCGGCCTACATGACTGTGCGCAATACAGGCCCCGATCCGGTAACATTGGTGGGGTTGGAAACGCCGCTCGCCATGATGCCGGACATCCATGAGACGACGACCGATGCAAATGGCGTCAGTTCCATGGGCCCAGTCGGTGAAATCACCATCCCAGCGGGCGAAAGTGTTTCGCTGGAACCAGGTGGCATGCATGCCATGCTGATGCGGTTGCAAACGAAGATGGTCGAAGGCGAAACCTTTCCGCTGACGTTGCGCTTTGCCGATGGCGGGATGTTGACAGTTGATGTGCCCATTCTGGGTATCGCAGCGCGTGGGCCGGAGGGTTGATGAACCGAAGAACCCTTTTCACTTATGGTGCCGCAATAAGCGGGGCGCTTGCGCTCACGCTATTTATCGGCTGGTGGCAGGTGGACGGTCCTGGCGCGCCTGAACCTGTAGCTCAGCGACCCTTGCCGCTCACCCAGATGGAATTCCAGATGACCGATCAAGGCGGTGCAACCGTCGGACCCGCGTCGCTTCTGGGCAATCCATCCATGGTGTTTTTTGGCTTCACATACTGCCCCGATGTTTGCCCCACCACATTGTCGGATATCTCTGGCTGGCTTGACGATCTTGGGGACGACGTCGCGGAGATGAATGTCGTGTTCATCACGGTCGATCCGGAGCGCGACACCGTGGACGCCATGGCAGAGTATGTCAGCTATTTTCACCCAGCGATCCAGGGGTGGACCGGAACGCTGGATGAAACGGCACGCGCCGCAGCAGGCTTCCGCGCAAGCTATGAGAAAGTCGCCGTTGAAGGTGGCGACTACACGATGGACCACACAGCGAGCGTTTTTCTGTTCGATGCTGAGGGACAGTTTGCCGGTACCATCGACTACCATGAATCACGAGAATTCGCGGTGCCAAAAATCCGGCGTGTTCTCGTAAAACCCGGAGAAAAAACGTCATGAAGCTGTTCGCGCTCGCAACTATGCTTTCACTCGGCATCGCCTCAACTGCTTTCGCCGAAGCAACGCCAATCGATGTCAAGAAGACCAACGGCTGTGGGTGCTGCCTTGCGTGGATGGAGCACCTTGAAGAGAACGGCTTTGCGCCCACCGGCGAAGACATGTTTGCTGGGCTTCTCGTCCGCTTCAAACTCGACATCGGCGTTCCGCAACGCATGGTGTCCTGTCACACGGGCCTCATCGAGGGGTACGTGATCGAGGGCCATGTGCCCGCAGATGATATTCGCAGGTTGCTCAGCGAGAGACCGGACGCTGTCGGCCTCGCGGTGCCAGGCATGCCGCTTGGATCACCCGGCATGGACCAGAGCCGCTGGCGCGAAGCCTATGACGTGTTTCTCATCAACAACGACGGATCGACGGAAGTCTTCTCCAGCTATCCTGGCAACTGACTTCAACAATGTAGAAAGACCTGAATTTGGATACTCTCTCCCCCATCATGCTCGGATTTCTGGGCAGCCTGGCTGCTGGATCACTGACAGCCGTTGGCGCCATACCCGTGCTCTTTGGGCGGATTCCATCGCGTGCAACACGTGACCTCTCGCTAGGATTTGCAGCGGGTGTCATGCTCGCGGCGTCGTTCTTTTCGCTGATCATTCCCGCCCTAGACGCCGCTGACGCACGCTACGTGAACGGAGCAGCGCCGGCAGCCATCGTCTGCGTGGCTATTCTGCTGGGAATGGGTGCCGTTGCCCTGATGAACGAGAAACTGCCGCATGAGCACTTCAGCACGGGTCGTGAAGGGCCGGAGGCGGCATCGCTCCGCCGCGTTTGGCTATTCATTATTGCCATCACGATCCACAACTTCCCCGAAGGACTGGCCGTAGGTGTTGGCTTTGGGGCAGAAGGTGTTTCTGGCGGTCTGCCGCTTGCAATCGGGATCGGACTACAGAACGCACCCGAAGGATTGGCCGTAGCTGTATCGCTTCTTGGGGAGGGGTACTCGAAATTCCGCGCTTGGGGGATCGCCGCTCTGACAGGCATGGTCGAACCTATCGGTGGTCTGCTCGGGGCGGGGATTATCACGATCTCTGAACCGCTTCTGCCCTGGGGACTGGCCTTCGCAGCAGGTGCGATGCTCTACGTCATCAGCCATGAAATCATCCCCGAGACGCACAGAAGCGGGCACCAGAACAAGGCCACGCTGGGCCTGTCGATAGGACTCGTCTTGATGCTATTCCTTGATGTCTGGCTCGGCTGAGGCGATGAACATGATGAGGACCCGCCTTATCGGACTTCTCAGCGCCTCAGTCGCACTTCTGGCAGATCAAGTCACAAAAATGGTCGTCGTTGGAAATGCCTCGGTGCTCGCAAGAGGCATCGACGTTTTTCCCGGATTTGACCTAGTGTTCTGCATCTGACATATGGTTCCCGATGGAAGCGGGGCATCCGACACGGGTCCGGTATTCGTGAGCAAAACCGTCAGATGACGGCTAAGAGCCCAAAGCTGCCGAAAACTGACTCCGTCCTAAGATGCTTTGTCAACCACGGGCGCGCATCTCCAAAGCGTCTTTTGTTGTTAGAATGTTTCCCGCGTAACCCCATGAGCCGCTGCTCACTTCTAGCAACCGGACAGACGTTCCATTTTGTATTGTTTGCCCGGCGACTTCTCCAAAGGCCTTGGTGACATTTTGTATTATCCTGCCTTTTTCTTCTTCCGAAAACACGCCTTCAAGCACCTGAATTTCAATTGAGGGCATCGCACACTCCATTTCATAAGACTTACCAAAATGCTGATCTATACTTGGCCGATTGTTCCACAAGATGACATGCAATGCCCATTCTAGTAAGAAACCAACGCAGTTCGAGAGGAGCATCCGCATGTCAGCAATGGTTTCATTTCGCTCGGTCGTTGATCCAACGGATTGCGATTTTCTTGGACATATGAATGTTTCGAGGTACTTCGCCGCATGTTCCGACGGTGTACTAGCCATTCAATCTGAAATGGGGTTAACCGCAAACGATATGCGAACGGGACGCCGGGTTTCATTCGCCGTAGTCAACGCAAAAAGCGATTTCCGCGCAGAGCTTACCGCTGGCGATTCGATACGGCTGGAGACGGAAGTTGTAGCGATTGGTTCTAAATCCATGACCTTTAGACATCGGCTTTTTCGAGCTGACGGCAACAAGATGGCGTTTGAAACCGAATTCAAATGCGTACTGCTAAGCCTCGAAACCCGCCAAGCTACAGAGATACCCGACGATGTTCGCGAACGTGCAACCAAATGGTTGGAGAACCCAACCTGAATGACCAGAAAGTCCCGAATTGTCGTGGTTCACTCGGACCAAACCTAGTGCCGTACATCAAACGGCGGCTTTGTCCCGCATAGCCGACACCCGGAAGTACGCCCAAAGCGCCGAGACCGCATAACACGCAAGCTGGGACTCTTGCGTCAGGTGCAGAACACTAGTGTTTTTTCGAAACGATGGCGTGACCTTTGGTATGCTTGCGGGTTTCCCTTGGCGGGGACTGACTTTGCTTGCACTTGGCATCTGCTGCGGGTTGTTCCTGTTGCTTTTGCGAACCCAAAGCCAGCTTGAGGCAATTGCCTATGGAGCGATCATCGGTGGCGCGCTTGGGAATATCCTGGACCGTGTCCAGTTTCGGGCTGTGACAGACTTTCTGGATTTCCACATAGGCGACCTACACTGGCCTGCGTTCAACCTTGCGGATGTTTTCGTCGTCGGTGGTGTTGCTATTTTGCTCCTGGCCCCGTTCTTACGGTCAAACCGTCAAGCGTAAATATCAATTGGCGTGCCATCGCGTACCATCGCGTAGACATCTTCGATTTGTCGATCCGTGACGGCGATGCAGCCGGCCGTCCAATCCTGCTTGTTCGTCGGATCGATACCTTTTCGGGGGCCTCCATGGATGAAGATGTCGCCGCCGGGCGACTTGCCTTGCACCTCAGCAAAGGCAACGTCCGCTTCGTTTGGGTAGGAAATGCCGACAGACAGATGAAACAGGCTATCGGGATTGCGGCGATCGATGGTGTACGCCCCCTCAGGAGTGCGGCCATCGCCCTCGAATTGCTTGTGTCCTTCCGGCGCGAAGCCAAGGCCGACCGGGTACATTTTTAGCACGCCTTGCGTGCCATCAAGGACCAGAAGTCTTTCCGACTTGTAAAGGCGCACGCGCGTGACTTCCGGACCGTTGTACGAACGGAATTTGCTCGCACATCCAGCAAGGAATGCGGCTATACCGCTCATGAGAAGAAAGCGCCTTGGAAACTTGAAACTCATCGCTGCTCGATGTCCTTTGTGGACGAATTATTTTGTTAAAGACTATCGTAATACTGAATTCAGATCAATCGCAGCCGATACCCGCTGCATGAGTCACCGCTGGATCAATTGCGGCGCATCCGCATCCCCAAGGGACATTTCAGGCAGCCAAGTGATAAGCTGAGGAAACGAGATCAGCGCCACGATCAATACAATCTCAATGGCAACAAGAGGTACCGCTCCGCGATAGATATCGGATAGGTTGATACCCTTCGGTGCCGCCATCTTAGCAAAAAACAGGGCATAGCCGAAAGGAGGCGTCAGGAAGGACGTTTGCAAGGCCAACGCAATCAGGCCAGCGATCCAGATCTGCGCAAAGTAGGCAGAGCCGACGTGATCTGCGAAGTCGAGCTCTGAAATAATCGGCATCAGTACGGGTACAAAGACCAGCAGCACCTCGATCCAGTCAAAAACAAACCCAAGTATGATGATCACGCCAAGGAGGATCGCCAACAGTTCCCACCGGGTGAGATCGAATGCGGATATCCACTCGAAGATGACGTCCGGTCCACCGACCAGGTGGAAACTGAGCGAGAATACCGATGCGCCCAATACGATGAAGAAGACCATCGACGTCATCGTGCTTGTCTGCACCGTGACAGAGTTCAACGATGAGAAAGACAAGCGCTTTCGCGCCAGCGCGACCAATAGCGCGCCAAAAACCCCTACTCCAGCCGCCTCTGTTAGTGTCGCAAAGCCCAGAATGATGCTGAGCGGAATGGATGCGATGACCGCGACAGACGCGAGTACAAACAAGAGGTCTGACACAAGATTGGTCTTGGGTGTGTCCAGCGGGATTTCGACCGTTTTTCTCAAGGTGACCGCAAAGTAGACCGCGAAGGCCATGACCATCAGAAGCACAGGTACGATGAGGGCCACATACATCAATCCGATGCGCAGATAGAACACGTTCGAGATGAAGAACAGCATCACGGCTGGCGGGAACACGACACCCAATGCTCCAGAAGCTGCGACAGCGCCTCCTGCGGTTCGCGGTGCGTAGCCCGACGCCATCATCGGGGCATAGGCCACCAACGCCACAGTTATGACGGAAGCACCGATCACCCCGGCGGCGGGCGCAAGAACGAGGCCGATCAGCAAAGTCGCAATGGCGTAGCGACCGGGAACGCCTGTCAGAAGACGCCCCAGCAAGCGAAACATGGTTTCGGCAATCCCGCTGGCATTCAGGATCAGGCCAAGAAAAATCAACATTGGAACGCTGGTGAATTGGACTGATTCATTGGTCAGTACACCACGGGCCCGCAGGTAGATCAGCCCCAGATGCTGAAAATCAGTGATCCCCACCCAAACCGCAGCGACAAACCCCAAGAAGCCTGTCCCCGCGAGCACCAGCGCCACCGGAAAGCCACTGAAAACCCCAATCGCCATCACGACAAGCATGGCAACCGTGAGGACCTCATTCACCATTGTGCAGGCCGCTTGCTTGTTCCGGTGCACCTTGCGCACGTCTCCCTGTCAGAAAGGCGATGTTGCGAAGGGCTACGATCATCCCGGCAAGAGCCAGCAAGATGGGGCCGATGACCCCGGCAATGCGTTGTGCCCACAACTGGGTTTCCGCGTATTTCGTGGTGCGCATCAAACCGTCCCATCCGTAGTAGGTCAGGATGGCGGCGAGCGGCAGAAGGACAAAAAGGCCGCCAATCAGTTCGATCCAAGCAATGCGGCGGGCGGACCAATGTCTGCGAAGAACATCAACGCGCACGTGACCGTCGCGCAGATAGGTATACCCAAAGGTCAAGAAAATTAGGATGAACAGCAGTGACGTGGACAGGTCCGGCAAATAGCTCGACACGCCAAGTTGTAGCTTGCGATCCAGCATCTGAAGCGCGCCATAAGCAGCAATCGAAACAACTGTCAGCCACGCAGTCACGACGCCGATGCCGCGAATGCCACGGTCAATCCAATCCAAAAATCTCAAGCCGAATTCCCTCCCAAAGTTCTTTGCCTGTTAGCTGTTATCCCCCCGTGACATCTCCCTTGCGATTGTCTTGTTCCCGATTTTCCGGCCTGACTTTCGAGGTGCGAAAGCTGTCCCAGAACAGCAATGCTGCCCCACAAAAGATCGCCACGTCAGCCAAGTTGAAGGACGGCCAGTGGTATGACCCGTAATGGAAGTCGAGAAAGTCAGGGACGGCCTGATAGCGCAGACGGTCAAGGATATTGCCAAGCGCGCCTCCGATGATCAGACCGAGCGCCGCACCTGTCAGCCTGTCCGGAGCCTTCCACAGCCAGATCAGCAGCCATGCCACGACCACGGCAGCAAGTGCGACCAGACCCCACCAGGGTACGACCCCGCCGAGCATACCGAAGCTGACCCCATCGTTCAAAACCCGCACGAGGTTGAGAAAGGGCAGAACCTCGACCCCGTTCTCAAGCGCCGGGGAGTTCAGGGCAAGAGCCTTGGTGCCCTGATCAACACCAAACGCGGCGATGGCGCAAAGCCCACCGAGAACGCGGCTGTTCATGCCACCGCCTTCAGATCGGCCCGCGCGTCGCGGATGATCGCCCATGACGAGTGCAGGAACAGTCCGGCGATCCCGAAGGCTACGATGAGATCGGGCCATGCGCTGCCTAGCCAAACCACCAGCCCGGCGGCGATAACGACTGCGGCGTTGCCGATGGCGTCGTTGCGCGAGAACAGCCAGACAGCGCGCATGTTCGCGTCGCCCTTGCGGTACCGCAGCAACGGCAGCACGGAGATGACATTTATCACAAGAGCAATCAGGCCCAGAATCCCCATCAAAGTGGCGTCTGGGGTTGTCGGCTCGAATGCCCTTATGATGGTCGTGCCAAAGACTCCAAGACCAAGCAGGCCGAGGAAGATGCCCTGGATCAGGGCCGACCGCGCTCGCCAAGCGAGGCTCCAGCCGATGGCCAACAGGCCGAGGAAGGTGATTGCGCCGTCGCCGATGAAATCCAACGCGTCGGCCTTCACGGCCTGTGACCCGGCAATGAACCCGCCGATCATTTCAAGAACGCCATAACCAACATTCAGGATCACAACGATCCAGAGCGCGCGGCGATAGCCAGGGTCCTGATGGGCCGCACCTTGCTGAATATCTTCGTCGCTCTCGATGCGGTCAAACCCATACCCTGTTGTCTCGACGGCTTTTTCAATTTCCGGCAAGCGCGCTTCGGGAGCTGTCAAAGTCATTATGTGCGTTGCAGTAGACACTTTCACGGCGTCAGGCGCGATACCTGCAGATTGCGCCGCCCGCTCGATCTGGGCGGCATCCTTGGCGCAATCCATACCGGAAACGCGGTAACGGAAGGATGGGATATCTGCTATCGCGCTTTCTGCGTTGGCCATGATCGCAGTTCTCCTGCTAAAGTGGGAAAAGAAATAATATATCAGTGAGTAGTGATATGGATCAAATTGTCGCCTGCTGCAATAGTGGGACAACCGCTATTGAGAGAAGAGCGAAGCTGTTTCGCGGTTTTGCGGACCCAAGCCGCCTCGCGATCCTCGACGCCTTGCGCGAAGCGCCGTTGGCCGTTCATGAGATTGTGACGTGCACGAAGTTATTGCAGCCAAACGTCTCCAACCATCTCAGGTGTCTTCTGGATTGTGGGCTTGTCGCCAGCGACCGCGACGGACGTTTTATCCGCTACCGTATAAGCAGTCCGCGCATTACAGCTCTCTTGAATGATGTGGACGTCCTTCTCGACGTGGTCGCAGAAGGTGTTGATGCTTGTGACAATTATCGCGGGACATAAGCGACCTTTTTTGCTGCTCTGCCCTAACCCACCCCATGCCAGGTCAATTGCTTAGTCTGGACAAAACCCCGGCAAAACCCTTGAGGATTTGGCGGTTTTTTTGCCCTTGCCGGTTCAGGGTACGATAAGGTCGGTAGTTCCAGACAGACCGAACTCTAGCTACGGCGGGACCATTTGCCGCTTTGGTCGGTCAGGGCACCATTGACCGAGGGGCAATAGTCTGCACCCAACGTTCAATCCAATCTAACAGTTGCAAACCGCCTGCTCCCACTGGTTCTTGCCAGTCACATTGCTAGTGACCGTGCGCCAGTGCCGCCTTTGCCATTTCTTCGCCAACCTCATCGCCACCACGCGGTTCATCGTCGTTGTCGCGCGCGCGCAGCAACCGCAAGGCGTTGGCGACAACGAGAAGGGAAACGCCAACATCGGCCGCGATCGCGCCCCACATCGAGGCCATGCCGAAGGCTGTTGCCACCACGAATGCAGCCTTGGTCGCAAGCGACAGCCCGATGTTCTGCTTAATAATTGCCATGGTCCGGCGGGAATGCCCGATAAGCCATGGCACTTTGCCAATGTCGTCTGTCATCAGCGCGATATCGGCCGTTTCAATTGCGGCGTCGGATCCCACGGCTCCCATAGCGATGCCGTAATGCGCGCGCGCCATCGCCGGAGCGTCATTCACACCATCCCCGATCATCGCGACAGTGCCATATTGTGTCACCAGTTCCTCAATGGCGGTGACCTTGTCCTCGGGCAGGAGTTCGGCGCGCACCTCGTCGATCCCCACATCAGCGGCAACCGCCCTTGCCGTTGCCGCGTTGTCGCCGGTAAGCATCACGATCTTCTTGACCCCCTGCGCATGCAGACGTGCAACGATCCCCTTGGCATCGGGCCGGATCCGGTCGCGCAGCTCCAGCACACCGCTCACCCCATTGGCATCGCCGATCGCAACCAGTGTGCTCCCCGCCCCTTCGATCCGATCGCGCAGGTCTGTCGGGATACCCCCGCCAAGGCCCTTTTCCTCGGCAAACCGGTCCGAACCCAACCAGATCAATTGGCCATCAAGCTCGCCCTCAAGACCCCGACCGGGCACTGTTCGGGTCTCATCGGCGGCAGTGATTTGCATCCCGTCCTGCTCCGCCCGGGCAAGAATGGCGCGCGCAAGCGGGTGCGATGAGCGCGCCTCGAGGGCTACGGCCCGCACCATCAGATCGCGCTCGGTTGTACCGCCAAGCGGGTATATGGCGGCAACCTCAGGTTCTCCCATGGTGATCGTGCCGGTCTTGTCCATGGCCAGTGCCGTCGTGCGACCGGGCGCTTCGACATAGGCCCCGCCCTTGATCAGAACGCCATTGCGCGCCGAGGCGGCAAGGGAGGCGACGATAGAGACCGGCGTGGAGATCACCAGGGCGCACGGGCAGGCGATGACCAGCAAAACCAGCGCATTGTAGAACCAGAAACCCCAGTCGCCGCCCATAACAAGCGGCGGGGCCATGGCAATGAGGATGGCGAGCACCATCACGACCGGCGTGTAGATGCGGGCGAACTTGGCCACCCATTGTTCGACCTCGGCACGGCGCGAATGGGCATCACCCACCAGACGGATGATCTTTGACAACACCGTGTCCGTGGCAGCCTTGGTAGCCAGCACAGTCAAAGTGCCCTCGCCGTTGATCGTGCCGGCGTAGACGTCATCGCCTGTTTCTTTCGGCACCAGGGCGCTTTCGCCCGTAATGGGGGCCTGATCCACGGCCCCTGCCCCGTCGACAACTTCCCCGTCGAGGGGAATACGGTCGCCACCTCGCACGATGAACTGCGCACCAACAGCGACGGCTGCCGCGGGAACGTCGGCTTCAGAGCCATCGTCATAGAGCACCCGGGCTGTCGGTGGTGCGAGATCGAGAAGCGCCGACACAGCATTGCGCGCGCGGCCCACGCTCCAGCTTTCAAGATACAGCGAGAGCGAAAAGAAAAACGCCACCGTTGCGGCCTCGAAAAACTCGCCAAGGCCGATGGCACCGGCCACAGCGACCACCATCAATAGATTCATATCCGGTGAAAAACGGCGCGCAGATGACCACGCCTTGGGTGCGACAAGCCAGACGCCAAACAGGATCGCGCCGCCGAAAAGGGCGACTTCGACCATCGGCATTGCTGCCTCACCATGACCGGAAAAGAGACCAATGGCGCCAGCAATCCCGGTTTCGATGAGGTGGTAAACGAACCCGGCAGCCCAGAAGCCGCCACTCAACATTGTGAATAGCTTCTGCTTCTTCAGATGAGCCGCCTGATCCGCGCTGGCATCTTCAGCATCCCAGGGCTTGGCAGTCATGCCCGTTGTCGCGACGATATCGATGATTTTGTCGGAACTTGGATTCGTTCCACTATCCAGAACTGTCATCCGGGCGTTGATGACATCGAAAGCGAGATATTCACTGCCACCGACCTCGGGGCCCACGACCCGGTTCAGAATTGAAACCTCTTCGGCACAATCCAGACCGCTGACATGAAAACTGCGGCCCTCGACCACGTCGGCCTGCGCCAGCTGTGCGGCGTTCCCGCTGCCGCAACTCCCGCAGGCATCGTTGTCTGCAGGCGGATGATTGTGAGCGGTTTTAGCTCCGTCATGTGGCATGAAATATCCTCGGATTCGCATTCGTGCAAAGTGCATACGCCCTACAGTAACTAGAGGTTCAAGCAAAAAGTTCCCGTTTTGAGACAGTCGCACGATTTATGGAACGAACGCAGCCGGTCTGGACCGAACCCATTGAGTTTCTGCCACTTTTCTCAGGAAACCCGCCTATGTTCCTGCATTTGCATTGCTCAACATGCCGCTGAATGCGAGAATGGTGCATCAAGGAATTCCAACCAGCAGGTCCGTCAGACTATGTACACACGAAGCGCAATTCTTCTCACTACCGTTTTGGCGCTCGGGGCCTGCTCGGAGACCTTCTCGAATTCACAAGGCGCGTCGTCACGCCCGCCCTTGCCGGAAAACATCTTGGAATTGGCGGCACCAAATCAGGACCTCGCGACCGCTTATCTGCGGTCGGAGGACAATTGTTACTGGTACATGCACGCTGGTCCGGTTGAAACAACGCCACTGCCACTCAGGACGGCTGGCGGCAATCCAATCTGCATCAAGCCGGCCGCGTAGCTTTGGCGGTTCAATGGGCTTTTTCGCGAAGCTGGAGGCTAACTGCGCGCTGTAACGCTGTCTTCAGCGGAGTAGAGATATGCTGTCGAACCGATCGCAACCCGGGGATAGAGCTCGTTGATATGCGCCATGACCATTCGAACACATCCAGAGCTCGCCCGCCCGCCAATTGACCTCGACTGTGGTGATCCGTGGATTCGCAGATACGTGTCGCGTTGTCCGACAAACAGATATAGTGCACGCGACCCGAGGGGGTTCGTTGGTCCCGGCTCCTGGCCGTCTTCGAACTGGGCGTATTCCGGATTGCGCTCGATCATGGACTTGGTTGGCGTCCAATGCGGCCACTCGACCTTGCGTCGGATCGTGTAGGTCCCCGGCTCGTAAAGATTGCCGCGGGCAATCGCCACGCCATAGCGCATCGCTGTCCCGCCCTCTTCGATATGATAGAGATACCGCGCCACCGCATCGACATGGATGTCCCCGGGCGTCAGACCGGCCCGGGCTTCAACCCGACGCGGCAAGAAACGCGGTTGCAAACCCCAGGGGTTCGAGGTCTCGAGATCGAAATTCGCCGGTGTCACCTGCGCATCCCAGGCCGCTTTTTGCGACGCTGTCGGCCAAGTACTCGCGAGCACGGGAGATGCGATCGGTGTCGAAAAGAGTGCCGCGCTGGTCGCGATGAAATGTCGTCTCGTAAGCATTTGGTCCAGTCCCGGTTTTCTTGGTCAATTGGCGAGCCCGCGGCGCGCTCGGTTCAACCGATGGTACATTCTACATGTACTGGTAATTCAAGAAGAAAGTCTGTTTCACACGCGCTTGTGTAACGTCGGCAGGATCTCAAAGCGCGCCGTGCAGGCATTTCCAGTGAACGAGACGAACCATGCCGGTCACAAGTGACAGCTGGGTATTGCCAAGTTGTTCGCCCGGTTTGAGCAAGCTATGTCGGCGCCATGATTATCCCGAGCCACATGTCGCGCCT
>NZ_JBXWOX010000023.1:0-75947 GCF_059611125.1 Ruegeria sp. CDSB029 | reverse complement strand
TTAACGGCTTCGATGAACCAGAAATCCTCCGTTGCTCAAACCCCAAATCTGTCCGGTAGGCGCTGACGTCAGACAAAAAGGATAGGTTCGACTACCGGCAACCGCTGGATCGAACTTGTTCTCGAAGGGTGTGCAGAAAAACAGGACAGCTATCGTTGATGATGATCAGTAGACGCGTAGTCAAGGCAGCGTGGATGGACACTTCAGCCAAAGGATCATCTTAGTTACGCAGCCTTGTTTTAGTCGGGCGCAGAGGTCGGCGCGGGAAGCCCGCTAGGGAGCGCCGGCTTGAACTTGTAGTCAGTCCCTGGGTTATCGAAATCACTATCGAAAATGGTGGAGAGCGGTACCATCCAAAATTTACTTTCGAAATATATCAATAGCTTATGATTTTTCTCCGATCTACAACGCGCATCCGACGTTGTGCTTGCTATAGACTTATTGATCACACGAAAAAGGAACCTCCCGGCAATGCGTACGCAGATCAGGAATTCGGCGCCCGTGTCCGAAACTTCGATGGCTGAATACCACCCTGGCATTTGGGTTGTGGATATAACCCTCTGGGCGGTTACGTAATGAGTAGTGACGAAGCACTCATCACGATCGAGGAATTCGCGGCCGCCTTACATCGCACGATCACCCCCAGAACGGTTCGGACCCTGATCCATCAGGGCGAGGTTAACGCCGTTCGCCTCGGCAAGCGCTACTACATGACTCACGACGAATTGAATAGGTTCACGACATGCCCCGTAAACGCAAACCGGCCCGGCTCTTCCAGCGTAAGGACGATGGCGCCTGGGTCATCCTCGACGGAGGGCAGCAGATCCGGACAGGCTTTGGTGATGGATTTCATGAGGCAGCGGAAGAAGTCCTGAGTAATTATATTGCCAGCAAGAAGCGGCAAGATGATCGCGTCCGCGACCCGAGCGAGATCACCGTCGGCGAGGTTTTGGTGCATTACGGCGAGGCTAAGGTAAAGGTGGTCCGCGACAGGGACCGCCTGCTCTACACGATACAGGCACTGTCGCCCTACTGGAGCGACCTCAAGGTGTCCCAGATCGACATCGACAGGTGCCGGGGCTATACGGCCTGGAGGCGGTGCGCCGCATGGACCGTCCGGCGCGAGATGAACACACTGAACGCCGCTGTCAAATACGCCCTGGCGTCGCGCAGGATCAGCCATGCACCAATCGTAACCCTGCCTGAGAAGGGAGTCGCCAATGACCGCTGGCTGACCGAGGAGGAGATCCAGCGCCTGCTGGAAGCCTCTGCTTCTCACGTCCAGCGGTTCATCAAGATCGCGCTATACACCGGACGTCGGAAGACCGCGATCACGAGGCTGAAGTGGATGCCCTCCCTTGATAGCGGCTGGGTCGATCTTGACAGCGGGGTGATCCATTTCCTTGGCAAGGCCTAGGCCGAGACCAAGAAGCGCAAGGGAATGGTCAAGATGCCTGGCACGCTCCACGCGGAGATGAAGACCTGGGCCCAGCAGGGGAGCCACGTAGTGTCGTTTAAGGGGGCGCCGATAGATCGGATCGACAAGGCCTTTCGTGCGGCCGTCCAGCGGGCCGGTCTAAAGGATGTGACGCCGCACACCCTAAAGCACACAGCGGTTACCTGGGCGTTCATGCGCGGCATGACACTGGAGGACGCAACGGCCTATTTTGCGACCTCGCGCGAAACCCTGGAAAACGTCTATCGGTCCTACAGCCCAGATGCGCTTAAGAACGCGGCGGGAATTATGGACTGGAAGATATGAAGTGCTAATTCGGTAGTTGGTGGATGCCGGTAGTGAACGAACTGAGCACATCTATCGAACGAAACGTTGCGGATATCGTTGCGGCCATTCCTCTGAAAACAACAAAGGCGCCCTCAGGCGCCTTGTTTTATTGGTCGGAGTGAGAGGATTCGAACCTCCGACCCCTGCCTCCCGAAGACAGTGCTCTACCAGGCTGAGCTACACTCCGACCGTGGCGCGTGATTTATACTTGCATTTTTGGATGTGCAAGGGGGTTTCCGTGTCGTTTGTGCGAATTGCCTTCGTCGTTCCCGGGCATCGGATCAGGTCAAAACACCAGTTTGATACAGTCGGATTTTGGTGCCACCGTGGTCCACAATTGGCCCGGGGGGCAACAGCGGCAGGCGGGTGGATCGGGCCAGGCCTGCGTTGCTGGTCACGATACCGATACGCCAGCCCTTGAACTTGGTTTGCAGTACCTTGCCCAAGCTGCCGTAAACGGATCGCAGGCGTTTTTCATCCCCGATCCGGGCACCATAGGGTGGGTTGACAATAACAAGACCTGCGGCATCCGACGGGGGTTTTATGTCGCTGACCGAGCGCGTCTGAAACATGGTGAAATCGGCAACCCCGGCCCGGTCAGCGTTTTTGGTCGAGGCCTCAATCGCTCCGCTATTGCGGTCTGAGCCATGAAAAACGACGTCCGGTTTGGCCAAAGGTTGTTGCTCGCGCATCGAGGACCAGACGTTGGGGTCGAAACTCGGTAGATTTTCAAAGGCAAAGTTGCGGGTACGGCCGGGGCGCAGCCCCAGCGCGATTTCGGCGGCTTCAATGACAAAGGTGCCAGAGCCGCACATCGGGTCCAGAACTGGCTCGGACCCATCAAATCCACACTCTCGGAGAAACATAGCCGCCATCGTTTCGCGCATCGGCGCTTTGGCGACAGCCGGTTTGTGGCCGCGCTTGTGCAAAGGCTCGCCGGAACTGTCGATCGAAAAGGTGCATAGGTCCTTTTCGATGCGCAGCAGGACGCGCACAGCCGCATCGGACGAAACCGGTGCGCCCAGAGTTTCCGTAATTGCCACTTCGATACGTTGCCGGGCGGCCCCTGCATGGTAGATTCGGGATTTGCGACTTGTCGCTTCGACTTTGACGGGCACATCGGGACGCAAAAAATCGGCCCAGGGAAATTTTCGGGCCCGTTTATCCAGTTGTGCCAAATGAACTGCGGGAAACCCGCCCAATCGCACCAGAACCTTGTTCGCACCGCGCAGACACAGGTTCGCGCGCCAGACTTCAGGCCAGCTTCCACGACAGGTGACGCCGCCGGGTACCGGCTTTGCATCTGCGAATCCCTGCTCGACTGCTTCGGCATGCAGCGGGGCTTCGAGGCCGGGCGTTGCCACCAGAAAAATCTCAAAATCGTTGTTTGGTTCCATCCCGGGTGCTTACACCGGAAGTGTTGCGGGTGCGATATGCAATTTCAACAGGTCCAAAATGCAGCCCTTCAAGTTAATTTGACAAAATATCGGCAATTTAGGCGGCAACGGGTTTGCGTTTGGCAACATCCCCGCGTAAAGGGACCGTGATCAAAACGAAGCTTGGAATGAAAACAGGTGCTATGCGCCTTTTTTGCTCACAGGCTCCCACATACAGATCGTTTTGTGCCACTATGCAGTGGTGGGAACGATGTGTTGCAGGAAAGAGGCTTGGAAGACAGTAGCGACATGCAAACTTTCAAACTGAAAAAAGGGTTGGAGTTGCCGGTGCAAGGCGCGCCAGAGCAGACGATCCAACCGGGTCCTGAATTCAGGTCTGTCGGGGTTTTGGGGGCTGATTATCTGGGCCTGAAACCGCGCATGCTGGTTCAAGAGGGTGAAGAGGTTCAGCGGGGCACACCGTTGTTTTGCCACAAGGACGTGCCCGAGGCGATGATGGTCGCCCCGCTCAGCGGCAAGATCGTGGCCATCAACCGTGGTGCGCGTCGGGTGTTGCAGAGCGTCGTGATCGAAGTCTCGGACGTCAACGACACAGGTCTGGATTTCTCGGCTGTGGGCGACGCCGATACCGCCGAGGGCGTGACCGAACGTCTATGTGCGGCTGGCCTGTGGACCGCTTTCCGCACGCGGCCCTATTCCAAGATGCCCGCACCGGGTACCAAGCCCACGGCAATTTTCGTGACAGCGATGGATAGCGAGCCTCTGGCCGCTGATGCCGCGATCATTATCCAGGATGCAGGTGACGCCTTTGCTGTCGGCCTGAGCGCAGTTGCCAAGCTGACCGAGGGCAAGACGTATCTGTGCCAAAATGAGGGCGCAGCCCTGCCGGGCGCCGACATTCCGGGTGTTGAAGCCGCAGCATTTTCCGGACCGCACCCCGCAGGCCTGGCTGGAACCCACATCCACTTCCTTGAGCCACTGGCCGGCGAAAAGCAGGTTTGGACAATTGGCTATCAGGATGTCATCGCGATTGGTCGTCTGATGCAAACGGGTCATCTGGATCCGAACATCGTGGTTGCCCTTTCAGGCCCCGGCGCGCGTCAGCCCCGCCTGATCCGCACTGTCATGGGGGCATCGACTGATGATCTGACCCGCGACGAAATTAATGTGGACGGGACTGCCCGTGTGATCTCAGGCTCGATCCTGTCGGGCCGCCATGCAGAGGGGCCACAAGCCTACCTGGGCCGTTTCGCGCGCCAGATCAGCATCATCCGCGAAGACCATGATCAGCATACGTTGGGCTGGATTCTTCCGATGCCGTCGAAATACGCGGTTCAGCCAGTTCTCGGCTCGGCCTTTGCCAAGAAGCTGTTTGCATTCACGTCCAATCTGAATGGCGGACGCCGTGCAATGGTGCCGACCGGTACGTTCGAACAGTTGATGCCGCAGGACTATTTGCCGACGCAATTGCTACGCGCTTTGCTGGTAATGGACACCGATACTGCACAGGCGCTGGGTGCGCTGGAGCTGGACGAAGAGGACCTTGGCCTTATCGGCTTTGCCTGTCCGGCGAAATATGAATATGGGCTGGCGCTGCGCGACTGCCTGACAAAGATTGAAAAGGAGGGCTGATCCGAATGGGTTTGCGCAACTTCTTTGACCGGATCGAGCCGAACTTTACCAAAGGCGGCAAGTACGAGAAGTATTTCCCCATCTACGAGATGGTCGAAAGCTTCATCTACACTCCGAAAACCGTAACCTCCGTTGCACCCCATGCGCGGTCCTACGTGGATATGAAGCGGATCATGACTTATGTCGTGATCGCCACGATCCCCTGTATCCTGTGGGGAATGTACAATACCGGCTTTCAGGCGAACTCGGCCATTGCCGCGCTTGGACCCGATTCAGCCACTGGCTGGCGGATCGCCATTCTGCAGATGTTCGGTATCTCGCTGAACCCCGCCAGCATCTTTGCCAATGTGATGCACGGGATGATGTATTTCCTGCCGATTTACATCGTCACTCTGGTTGCAGGCGGTATCTTCGAGGTCATCTTTGCGACTGTTCGCGGCCATGAAGTGAACGAGGGTTTCCTCGTAACTTCCATGCTTTACACGCTAATCTTGCCCGCATCTACGCCACTTTGGCAGGTTGCGTTGGGCATCATCTTCGGGGTGGTGATTGGTAAAGAAGTCTTTGGTGGCACTGGCAAGAACTTCCTGAACCCAGCACTCGTCGGTCGTGCGTTCCTGTACTTTGCCTATCCGGCGAACATGTCAGGTGACACGGTTTGGACCCCGGTTGATGGCTTTTCAGGCGCGACAGCTCTGTCGGTATCCGCCTCAGAAGGATATCAGGCGTTGGCCACCGAGGGGCTGACATGGTGGAATGCGTTTCTTGGTCAGATGCAGGGCAGCTTTGGTGAAACATCAACGCTGGCTTGTATGATCGGTCTGGCATTCCTGCTAACGACCCGCATCGCCAATTTCCGACTGATTGTCGGCTGTCTGGCTGGGACCATAGGTCTGACGCTGCTGTTTAACCTCATTGGGTCGGATACCAACCCGATGTTCGCGATGCCATGGTACTGGCACGTCGTCGTCGGTGGTTACGCTTTCGGTCTGGCTTTCATGGTGACCGAGCCCGTTTCAGCCAGCCATACCAACATGGGCCGGTATATCTACGGTGCTCTGATCGGTATCATGGTTGTGTTGATCCGTGTGGTGAACCCCGCTTTCCCCGAAGGCATGATGCTGGCAATCCTGTTCGGTAACGTCTTTGCACCGCTGATTGACTACTTCGTCGTTCAGGCAAACATCAAACGGAGGGCGCGTCGCCATGTCTGATACGCAATCCCCAGAACCCAAGGGCGCGATTGCCAAGTTTCTGGCGGCCTCGCCGGACTCGGTCGGTAAAACGATCTTTATCGCCGTCGCCGTTTGTCTGGTGGCCTCGATGGTCGTGTCAGCCGCAGCCGTTAGCCTGCGCCCGGTCCAGGAAGCCAACGCGCTGAAGGACAAGCAGATCAACGTTCTGCAGGTAGCTGGTGTTTATGAACCCGGCACCGACGTGTCTGAGGCGTTCGCCGCATTCGAGCCGCACGTTGTTGAACTTTCGACGGGTGAGTTCGTCGACGACCAGTTCGATCCCGCAACCTTCGACGATCTGGCCGCCGCAAGCGATCCAGAGCTGAGCGTCGCGCTGGACGATGACCCGGCTGGTATTGGTCGCAAGGCGTTGTACCGTGTTGTCTACCTGCTGCGCGACGAATCCGGCGAGTTGGACAAGGTGATCCTGCCGCTGCACGGCTATGGTCTGTGGTCGACGCTCTATGGCTTTATCGCGCTGGAAAACAACGGCAACGATATCTACGGCCTTCAATTCTATCAGCACGGCGAAACCCCCGGTCTTGGCGCCGAGGTGGACAATCCGCGTTGGAAAGCGTTGTGGAACGGCAAGAAGCTGCGGGATGATGCCGGTGATCTGCAGATCACAGTATCCAAGTCGCAACCTGCCGCTGGCCCCGACTTTTATGTAGATGCGCTGGCCGGTGCCACGCTGACTTCGGTTGGTGTTGATAACCTGGTGAAATTCTGGATGGGTGATGCGGGCTTCGCTCCGTTCCTGGCCAAACTGCAAGCAGGAGAGTTCTGATGTCCCAGACCAAGAGAGAGATGCTGGTCGACCCGCTTGTCGACAACAACCCGATCACACTGCAGGTGCTGGGTATCTGTTCGGCGCTGGCGGTGACCTCTTCGCTGCAGGTGTCCTTCGTGATGGCGCTGGCGGTTACCTTCGTGACCTCGTTCTCGTCCTTCTTCATCTCCTGCCTACGCAACCAGATCCCGGGCTCGATCCGGATCATCGTACAGATGGTGATCATCGCGTCGCTGGTGATCCTGGTGGATCAGGTTCTCAAGGCTTACGCCTTTGAGATTTCCAAAACCTTGTCGGTTTTTGTCGGCCTGATCATCACCAACTGTATCGTGATGGGCCGCGCCGAAGCATTTGCGATGAAGAACCCGCCCGTCGCGTCCTTCATTGACGGCCTGGGCAACGGAATGGGCTACGGTCTGATCCTGCTGCTTGTTGGCTTCATTCGCGAACTGTTCGGCAACGGGTCGCTGTTTGGCGTCACCATTCTGGAGACCGTCAACAATGGTGGCTGGTACGTGCCCAACGGCATGCTGCTGCTGCCGCCGTCCGCGTTCTTTATCATCGGCCTGATCATCTGGGCCTTCCGCACATGGAAGCCGAACCAGGTCGAAGAACGTGAATACAAAATTCAGCAGGTAGAGGCCCACTGATGGAAGGTCTGATTTCACTGGCCGTAAAGGCCATCTTTGTTGAAAACCTCGCGCTCAGCTTCTTCCTCGGGATGTGTACATTCATCGCCGTGTCCAAGAAGATCTCGACTGCGCTGGGTCTGGGTATTTCGGTGATGGTTGTGCAGGCGATCACCGTTCCCACGAACAACCTGCTGCTCAGCTATCTGCTGAAGCCCGGCGCGTTGGCCTGGGCGGGTTTCCCTGATGTGGACCTGACCTTCCTTGGTCTGATTTCCTACATCGGCGTGATCGCGGCGATGGTGCAGATCCTCGAGATGGTTTTGGATAAGTATTTCCCGCCGCTCTACAACGCGCTGGGGATCTTCCTGCCGCTGATCACGGTGAACTGCGCCATTCTGGGTGGATCGCTGTTCATGGTCGAGCGTGACTATAACTTCGCCGAAGCCGCCACCTATGGTCTGTCTTCGGGCTTTGGTTGGGCGCTGGCGATCACTGCGATGGCTGGTGTGCGTGAAAAGCTGAAGTACTCGGACATTCCCGATGGTCTGCAGGGCCTTGGCATCACCTTCATCACCGCGGGACTGATGGCTATGGCCTTCATGTCTTTCTCGGGCGTGAAGCTGTAAGGAGGGACGAATGGAAACTTTTAGCCTGGGCGTCGTCCTTTTCACCCTGATCGTTGTCGCTTTGGTGGCCCTCATCATGGCCGCCCGTTCGAAACTGGTATCGACCGGCGATGTGAACATCACTATCAACGGTGAAAAAACCATTTCCGTTCCTGCAGGTGGCAAACTGCTGCAAACATTGGCGGCTGAGAAGTTGTTCGTGCCGTCCGCTTGTGGTGGTGGTGGCACCTGTGCGCAGTGCCGTGTGCGTGTGCATTCAGGCGGTGGTTCAATCCTTCCTACCGAAGAAAGCCACATCACCAAGCGCGAAGCCTCCTGCGGCGACCGCTTGTCCTGTCAGGTTGCGGTCAAGCAGGACATGGACATCGAAGTTCCCGAAGAGGTCTTTGGCGTCAAGAAATGGGAATGCACGGTTCGCTCAAACGAAAACGTGGCAACCTTCATTAAGGCGCTGACGCTGGATCTGCCCGAGGGCGAGGACGTGAATTTCCGCGCTGGCGGATACATCCAAATCGAAGCCCCTGCGCATGCGTTGAAATACACTGATTTCGACGTGGAAGAGGAATACCGCGAAGATTGGGACCGCTTCAATCTGTGGCAGTATGAATCGGTTGTGAACGAACCGATCGAGCGCGCGTATTCAATGGCCAACTACCCGGACGAAAAAGGCATGATCATGCTGAACGTCCGCGTTGCCTCGCCACCTCCTGGTTCCGAGGGTATCCCAGCGGGTCAGATGTCGTCCTACATCTTCAACCTGAAACCGGGTGATAAGGTTACCATCTCGGGCCCGTTCGGCGAATTCTTTGCCCGCGACACCCAGAAAGAGATGGTCTTTATCGGCGGTGGCGCCGGTATGGCGCCCATGCGCAGTCACATCTTCGACCAGCTCAAGCGTCTGGAAAATCGAGACCGCAAAATCAGCTTCTGGTATGGCGCGCGTTCGAAGAAAGAGATGTTCTTTGTCGATGACTTCGACACTCTGGCCGAGGAATTCGACAACTTTGAATGGCATGTTGCCCTGTCGGATGCGCAGCCAGAGGACGATTGGAAAGGCTACACCGGCTTTATCCACAATGTTCTGTTCGAAGAATATCTCAAGAACCACCCTGCGCCTGAGGACTGTGAGTTCTATATGTGTGGCCCACCAATCATGAATCAGTCGGTCATCAACATGCTGCTGGATCTGGGTGTGGACCGCGAAGACATCATGCTCGACGATTTCGGCGGGTAAGAAACAAAGAACCGGCGCTTATAGCGCCGGTTTTCTTTTGTGCTTAAAGACGAAGGTCGCTGGCCTCTATCGGTAGCACCGACTTAACGTCGAAGACCACGCTTGTGTCTTTTCCATACGCTCTGATTTGCGCGGGTTTGACATCTAGGAATTCCTGATGTGCGACGGATAAAACGACGCCGTCATAGGCGCGTTCATCGGGGGTGGCGACAAGGGAAATTCCATACTCGGCCAACGCTTCGGCGGCATCGGCGTGCGGGTCGTGCACATCGACCTCAATACCGTAATCCTTAAGTTCGTCTATGATATCGACGACCCTTGTGTTGCGCAGATCCGGGCAGTTTTCCTTGAATGTCAGCCCCATGACCAGCACGCGCGCCGATCCTACGTCAATCCCGACGCGGGTCATCCGCTTTACCAGTTGCGACACGACATAGCCGCCCATGCTGTCGTTCAGGCGTCGCCCAGCCAGAATGATCTGTGGATGATGGCCGACCGCCTCTGCCTTATGTGTCAGGTAATAAGGATCGACGCCGATGCAGTGTCCGCCGACCAGGCCAGGACGGAAGGGCAAAAAATTCCACTTGGTGCCAGCTGCGCGCAAAACGGCATCAGTATCAATGCCCAGGCGTCCAAAAATCATCGCCAATTCATTGACCAGCGCGATGTTCAGATCGCGTTGGGTGTTTTCGATAACTTTCGCGGCTTCCGCCACGCGGATGCTTTCCGCTTTGTGCGTACCCGCCGCGATAATCCGGCCATAAAGAGCATCTACCAAATCGGCAACTTCGGGGGTTGAACCCGAGGTCACCTTGCAAATGTCCGAGATCCGATGGCCCTTATCACCGGGGTTAATCCGCTCTGGGCTGTATCCGGCAAAGAAATCCGCGTTGAATGTAAGTCCGGAAACCCGCTCGAGGACGGGCACACAGTCTTCCTCGGTAGCACCTGGATAAACCGTGGACTCGTAAATCACCAAGTCACCCTTTTTCAAAACACGTCCGACCGTCTCGGACGCACTTAGCAAGGGCGACAAATCCGGTTGTTTGCCCGCCGTGATTGGCGTTGGAACCGTCACAATAAAGGTGTCACATCCCGCCAGATCGGTAGGTTCCGAAGTAAAGATCAAACCTGTCGCAGCGGTCAGATCTTCGCGTTCTACTTCCTGAGTGTTGTCCAGCCCCGCGCGCAACGCGTCAATGCGTTCGGCATTGATATCAAACCCAATGACCGGACCAGTCCCGGCAAATGCCACTGCCAGTGGCAGGCCGACATAACCCAGGCCGATGACGGCAATTTTACGGGAATTGGGGTTTGTTTCGAACATTCGGGAAATCAGCTCATTTTCCATGATAGTCGCGGAACCATTCCACGAACTGGGCAATCCCGACCTTGAAATCGGTTTGTGGACGATACCCGGTTAACCGCTGCAACAGATCGGTATCGGCCCAGGTGGCCGGGACATCGCCCATCTGTATGGGCATATAGTTTCTGACTGCTTTCTTGCCGACAGCTTCTTCAATCGCCTCTACAAAATCCAACAGGCGCACTTTGTCGCCGTTACCGATATTAACCACGCGCCAAGGCGCCACGGGCGAAAGGCTGTCGCCTTCTTCGATGTCATCTGCGCTGTCGGGGCGCGCGGGCGGGCTGTCGATCAACAGCCGGATTCCGCGGACAAGATCATCCACATTGGTAAAATCGCGATACATGTCGCCATGATTGTAGATGTCGATCGGACGGTCATCCAGAATGGCATCCACAAACTTGTAAAGTGCCAGGTCAGGGCGTCCCCAGGTGCCATAAACTGTAAAGAACCGGAACATCGTTGTGGGCAGGTTCCAAAGATGCGCGTAGGAATGCCCCATGGCCTCGTTGGCCTTTTTGGTCGCCGAATAGATGGTCAGAGGCGTGTCGGCCTTTTCAACCTCGGTAAAGGGCATAACCTCATTCGCGCCATAGACCGACGATGTTGAGGCCATCAAAAGATGTTCAACATTATGTTCGCGTGCAACTTCCATCACGTTGAACGTGCCGACAATGTTCGAGTCGATATAGCTGCGCGGATCCTCCAAGCTGTAACGCACGCCTGCCTGACCGGCGAGGTGCACGATCACGTCAGGTTGAAACTCATCACCAACCTGCTTGAGCTTTTCGTGATTTTCCAACAAATCCTCGGTGACGGAAAACCCAGGGTTTTGCAGCAGCATCTGATGCCGGCGGTTTTTTAGCGCGACATCATAGTAATCGGTCATCCCGTCATAGCCGTGCACCCGGAATCCTTCCGAAAGCAGCAGTTTCGCAAGATGGAACCCGATGAAACCCGCTGTACCCGTTACCAGAACGTGCTTCATTTTACCCTCGACCTATAACCGAACAAATTTTTGCATCAAGGATACTGTCAGTCAGCCAAGGTCAAGGGATTTCTACCGGAAGGATCAGCCTACGATCATTTGTTTCATACGCAACGCTTCATACTCCAGCTCTTTTAGTCGGAAATGAACAACGTCACCGATTGTGATTACGCCGCGCAGTTTCCCGTCGCCAACAACGGGCATGTGGCGAAAACGTCCTTCGGTCATGGTTTTCAGGACATCATTCAACAGATCGTCTGGTGAACATGTCTTGACCTCGCGCGTCATCAGATCCTCGACGGATTGTGGCAAGGTCTGGCCGGGCGTATCAGCCATGCGCCGGACGATGTCACGTTCGGACAGAATACCCTGAAGGGTGCCGTTCTGGTCGGTCACGACCACGGCACCAATCCGCTTTTCACTGAGGGTATTCACGACCGAATGGATCGTGTCGTTTGGGCGCACCGCAAATACAGCATCCCCTTTACCCGCAAGCAATTTTGCCACCGTCGTCTGCGAGTGCGACAGATTGGATTCAACCGATTGGCTGTGCGTGCTTGTATCGGTCTTGTCGCCGCGGGTAGGGGGCTGATATGAGGTTGGGGCCATTGGCAATCTCCTCTTATTTTTGAGATGGCTTCCCTTACACCTTACCGCAGCAATGCGGCCTGTATAGGGTGCAAATGCCCAAACCGGGGAAAACTGCCGCAAAACAAGGATATCCGGACTGTTGTCTGACCTTTATCTTACCCCACCCATCGCAGCGCTGATTTTCTTTGTTGTGGTTGTTTGTGGCCACAACTTTAGAATGGCGTGGAAACAGCAGGCTGTAGGCTGGCAGAAAAAAGCTTGGTTGTTTGGTGTGCCGGCAGGCGTCGGCTTGCTGGTTCTGGGGTTCCTGCCGCTAAAGCTGTGAAGTCGGTTTGACTCTGCAGGGGGCCGCTGGCATATGCCGGGCACGGTTTTCCTCTGGAGGTCTCTCGATGCGCCTTTTGCCTGTTCTGGCTGTTGCAACACTTGTTTCAGGATGTCTCTTTGACAAAGAACCCGAGGTTGTGCGCCTGTCCGGTGAGACCATGGGTACCACATTCAACATCACCGCTATCGGCACGGATGTGGATGAAACTGCATTGGGCTCTGCCGTCGAAGAGACTTTGGCAGACGTGAACGCCAAGATGTCCAACTGGGACCCCAACTCAGAGGTTTCGACATTTTCGGCGTCGTCCAGCACGGAACCCACCGAGGTTTCGGAAGAATTTGCGCTGGTTATCGGTGCAGCGAATGACGTGCACAATAGATCGGGCGGCACGTTCGACGTAACACTTGGCCCGCTGATCGAACTGTGGGGCTTTGGTCCACGCAAGCCAGAAGATCCTGTCCCATCTGACGCTGAGATTCAGGCGGCTTTGGACAGCGTCGGTCAAGACCGCCTGCTAACGCTGGATAGCGAAAGCGGAACACTGGCCAAATCAGATGCTGGCGTTGGCATCAACCTGTCTGCAATCGCAAAAGGATACGGCATCGACGCGGTGGCTGCGACGCTGCGCGACGCTGGGATCGAAAACTATATGGTCGAGATCGGTGGTGATCTGGTCACCATGGGCCAGAACGACAAGGGTGAGGCTTGGCGGATCGGGATCGAAAAACCCGAAGCGGGGCCCCAAAACCTGCAGTTGGTAGTTGAACTGGACAACCTCGGTATGGCGACCTCTGGCGACTACAAGAATTTCTTTGAACAGGACGGCGTGCGGTATTCGCATATCATCGACCCAACAACAGGTCGTCCGATCACGCATCGCACGACCTCGGTCACGGTTCTGGCTGAAAATGCGATGATGGCGGATGCCTGGGCGACGGCAATGCTGGCGCTGGGTCAGGATAAGGGCCTGGAACTGGCCGAAAAACATAAACTTGCCGTGTATTTCATTTCGCGGGATGTGACAGGCGGCGACGATGCCTATATTACGGTTCACAGCACTGCGTTCAAAGACGCACTGGGCACCAACTGACAGGTAAGAACCGGGATGAGCACCTTTATCATAGCCTTTTTTCTGCTTTTGATCATCGTGGTTGGCATGTCGCTGGGTGTCATGCTGATGGGCAAGACGATCAAAGGCAGCTGTGGTGGTCTGAACGCAATCTCGGGCGCGGACAAGTGCGTGGTCTGCCAAAAGGATGTCGACCCGGACTCGCCTCTGCGCGATCAATTGCAGTGTAAACGTGCCAAAAAGATGCTTGAGCAGATGGAGCGTCAGGCTTAAACGCAGATTGCGCGTCGCTATAGTGAAGGTAATGGCTAAATAGACCCCTGAGGTAACTTGGGGGAGGGCGCGCGTTTGGCCAAAGCCAAAAAACATCCTGTTTATCATGTTCGATCAGCTGCGCTGGGATTACCTCAGCTGTTACGGGCAACCGTATTTGCACACCCCCAACATTGACTGGCTGGCTGCAAACGGAGTCCGCTTTGATCGGGCCTACATCCAGTCCCCGATTTGCGGCAGTTCGCGCATGTCGACATATACCGGCCGCTACGTGCATTCACACGGCGCCTCATGGAATGGCATTCCGCTGAAAGTTGGTGAAATCAAGATGGGGGATCACTTGCGCAAGGCAGGCATGGACTGCTGGTTGGTTGGCAATACCCATATGCGCGCAGATGCGGAAAGCATGGAGCGGCTGGGATTGGAGCCTAACAGTCTGATCGGCGCGCGCGTCGCGGAATGCGGGTTTGATGTGTATGAACGCGATGACGGTATGCTGCCCGAAGGACCTGACGGGTTTTATGATCCGGATGGCGCAAAGGAATTCAATAAGCATCTGGCTGCAAAAGGGTATGAGAGTGACAACCCTTGGCACGACTTTGCTAGTTCGGGGCTGGATGAGGACGGCAATGTCCTGTCCGGCTGGTTTTTGAAGAACTCAACCGAGGCGGCCAACATAGCGGAAGAGGACAGCGAAACCCCTTATCTGACCGGACGAGGCATCGAATTCATGGATACCCATCATGGCCCGTGGTGCTGTCATCTGAGCTTTATCAAGCCGCACTGGCCATACATTGTGCCGGAACCTTATGCCTCGATGTACGGGCCGGAACATGTTCTGCCGGTCGTGCGCTCCGACACGGAACGTCAGAATGCGCATCCGGTGCTCAAGGCGTTCATGGATACAAAAGTGGGGCAAGCGTTCTCGCGGCAGGATGTACGTGATGCGGTGATCCCGGCCTATATGGGGCTGATCAAGCAGGCCGATGACCAGATGGGGCGACTGTTTGCCTGGATGGAGAAGACCGGCCGGATGGAGGACACAATGATCGTGCTGACATCCGATCACGGCGATTTTCTAGGTGATCACTGGATGGGCGGGAAAACGTTCTTTCAGGATGCCTCGACCAAGGTGCCGCTGATCATCTACGATCCCTCGCCTGAGGCGGAAGGAACGCGCGGAACCGTCAGCGATGCGTTGGTCGAATCCATCGACCTTGCTCCGACATTTGTGGATGTGGCGGGCGGTGAGATCGCAGGGCATATTCTTGAAGGGCATTCCTTGCTTCCGATCCTGTATGGGCAGCAGAACGATACACCCCGCGATGTGGTGATTTGTGAGTACGACTACTCTGCATCACCAATTGCAGACATGCTGAATGCCTCTGTCCGGGACGCAGTAATGTTCATGGCAGCTAACAAAAAATGGAAGCTGATCCACTGCGAAGGCGGCCATCGGCCTATTCTGTTCGATCTGGAAAATGACCCTACTGAGCTTGTCGATCTGGGGGACAATGCCGATCACGCCGATGTAATTGCCAAAATGTACGACCATCTTTTCGTTTGGACACGCCGCCAATCGCAACGCACCACGCGGTCGGAACAGCAGTTGATTGAGATGCGGAGCAAAAGCCGGGGCAGGGGGATCATGGTCGGGGTCTATGATGAAAAAGATGTGCCGCTGGACCTGACCGTCAAGTATCGCGGTCGCACGGCGCGTCCGTATACGGAATTGATAAACAAGGGTTGGGCGGCCTAAGTATTAAATCTGCACGACCGCGCACAAAATAAGGTTCAATTGCCCGAGGGCAGGCGATACAAGACCGACCAGAGCAGAAATCCGGAGAGCCGCAATGACCGCCCCCAAACCTGTCGTCCTGTGCATTCTTGATGGTTGGGGCCTGTCCGAAGACACACGGTCTAACGCGCCGTATCTTGCAAACACGCCGACCTTTGATGCCATCATGACCAATGGGCCGCACGCGACCATAGTTACACATGGCCCTGATGCCGGCTTGCCCAGCGGCCAGATGGGCAATTCCGAGGTTGGCCACACCAATATTGGCGCGGGCCGTGTTGTTGCGATGGATCTGGGGCAGATCGACCTGGCAATTGAAGACGGCAGCTTTTTCGACAGTGCCGCATTGCAGACCTTCATCGCAAAGGTGAAGGCAGCGGGTGGAACGGCGCATCTAATGGGTTTGGTCTCGGACGGTGGTGTCCACGGTCATTTGAACCACATCGTCGCTGCTGCCAAGGCGATCACCGATGCGGGCGTTCCGGTGGCGTTGCACGCCATGACGGACGGGCGCGACGTCGCTCCGAAATCGGCATTTACTTACCTGTCTGAGCTTGAAGATCGTTTGCCCGATGAGGCGCGTATCGTCACGGTTTGCGGTCGGTATTTTGCAATGGATCGGGACAATCGCTGGGAACGCGTCAGCGAGGCTTATGATGCGATGGTCAAAGGCCAGGGTCGGGCTGCCACAACTGCGCATAGCGCTGTGGATCACGCATATAACCAGTCTGAAACCGATGAGTTCATCGCTCCCACTGTTCTGGAAGGTTACGACGGCATTCAGGATGGTGACGGGGTTTTCTGTTTGAATTTCCGAGCGGACCGCGCCCGTGAAATCTTGCGCGCGATTGGCGAACCGGGCTTTTCGGACTTCGATACGGGCCCGCGCCCGCAGCTTTCCGCCCTGTTGGGAATGGTCGAATATTCCGACGGTCACAATGCCTATATGACAACCGTGTTCCCCAAGCGGAAAATCGTGAACACTTTGGGTGAGTGGGTTGCCAAGAAGGGGTTGCGCCAGTTCCGTCTGGCCGAGACCGAAAAATACCCCCATGTCACGTTCTTCCTCAATGGCGGCAAGGAAACGCCCGAGGAAGGCGAAGACCGGTTTATGCCGAAATCGCCCAAAGTAGCCACCTACGACCTGCAGCCCGAGATGTCTTCGGCCGAAGTGACGGCGAAGTTTGTCGAGGCGATCGAGGCGGACTATGACCTGATCGTCACCAACTATGCCAATCCGGACATGGTTGGTCACACGGGCGATCTGCAAGCCGCAATCAAGGCATGTGAGGCCGTCGATCAAGGCTTGTCGCAGGTTGTCGCGGCGCTGAACAAGGTTGGTGGTGCGATGATCATCACTGCGGATCACGGCAATTGCGAGGTCATGGTTGACCCCGAAACCGGCGGGCCGCACACCGCGCATACTCTGAACCCGGTTCCCGTGGCGCTGGTCGGTGGGCCAAAAGGTGTCTCGTTGCGCAACGGCCGCCTTTCCGATCTGGCCCCGACGCTGTTGGACCTGATGGGTCTTGAGCAACCGCCCGAGATGACGGGGCAGAGCCTGCTGTCATGACGATGCGCGCGCTTATCTTTGCGATATGTCTTGCGTCGCCTGCCAGCGCGCAGAATGATCCGTCCACAGCAGCCTTGAATGCGGCGCGCATGCTGGAACAGGCCTCGATCAACCTGACTGAAGCCGACGGTGCCCGCGACCGCGTGCGTGCCCTGACCGAAACTATCCAGGCTTATGAGGCCGGGCTTTCGGCGATGCGGGACGGGTTGCGCATGGCAGCGACCCGCGAGGCACAGCTGACAGCAGAATTGCGGTCGCGGGAACAGGAGGTCGCGCAGCTGCTGGGTGTATTGCAGACCATTGAGACCACGGCACCACCCGTTCTGATGCTGCACCCGTCCGGTCCCCTTGGTTCCGCACGGGCAGGCATGATGCTGTCCGAAGTTACTCCCGGCCTGAACGCGCGCGCGCAGGCACTGGCCCATGATCTGCAAGAGGTCCAGACCCTTCGGAAACTTCAGCAAAGTGCTGCAGACACTCTGGTCGAAGGGTTAACCGGTGTGCAAAACGCGCGCACCAGCCTCAGTGAAGCCATCGCTGACCGCACGGATTTGCCCCGTCGCTTTGTCGAAGATCCGGTTCGCACGGCCATCCTGATTTCATCAACCGAGACGTTGGACGGCTTTGCCAGTGGATTGTCCGAAATCTCGGAAGGCGAAATTGCCGAAACAGATGCGGATGTCTCTGACCGCAAGGGGCGGATTGAATTGCCGACCCAAGGCGTAGTTTTGCACCGCGCGGATGAGACTGACGCGGCTGGTGTGACGCGCCCCGGTGTGGTTCTGGCCACCCGTCCTCGGGCAATTGTTACAGCGCCAACCGCGGCAACAATCCGGTACCGTGGACCATTGCTGGAGCTTGGGAACGTCATGATCCTCGAGCCGCAACCGGGCTTGTTGTTCGTGTTCGCCGGGCTGCAAGACGTTTACGGAGACATGGGCGAGGTGATCCCCGAAGGCACTCCGGTGGGTTTGATGCCTGGTGAATCGCCCGAAATCGGCGCAATTTTGTCAACAAGCAGTGATGGCACTGGAACTGGCCGGTCAGAAACGCTCTATATAGAGGTAAGACAGAATAATAGCCCCGTGGACCCGGAATCATGGTTTCGGACCGACAAGGATGGATAAACGAGTATGAAGAAATTTCTGATGGCCGGTCTGGCCGGAACCGTGGCAGGTGTAATCGCAACTACACAAATTGCTGGTCCTTTGCTGGCGCAAGAGGCTGACCGGAAGGCCAGCGTGTACGAGCAACTGGATCTGTTCGGGGATATTTTTGAACGTATCCGCGCCCAGTATGTCGAAGACGTGGAGCCGGAAGAGCTGATCGAAGCGGCCATCGACGGTATGCTCACTTCGCTTGATCCGCATTCTAGCTACCTTTCGCCAGATGATGCTGAGCAGATGCGCGTGCAGACACGTGGCGAATTCGGCGGATTGGGCATCGAGGTCACACAAGAGGAAGGCTATGTCAAAGTTGTCTCGCCGATCGACGATACCCCGGCAGATGAGGCGGGGATCGAAGCGGGTGATTTCATCACGCATGTCGATGGGGAAAGCATCCTTGGCCTGACATTGGACAAGGCCGTGGATCTGATGCGTGGCCCGGTTGGGTCGGAAATCGTGATCACGGTCGTCCGTGAGGGCGAGCAAGAGCCGTTTGATATCACCATCATCCGGGACACCATCAAGCTAACAGCCGTGCGTGCCCGAACCGAAGGCACCAGCGTTGTTCTGCGTGTCACCACATTCAACGACCAGACTTTCCCGAACCTGCAGGAAGGCCTGAATGAACAGATCGAAGAAGCTGGTGGTCTGGACAAGGTCAATGGCTTTGTCCTTGACCTGCGGAACAATCCTGGCGGGCTGCTGACCCAGGCGATCAAAGTTTCGGACGCGTTCCTGAACGAAGGCGAGATCGTGTCCACCCGTGGTCGTGACCCAAGCGACGGTGAGCGTTTCAATGCAACAGCGGGTGATCTGGCCGAAGGTAAACCAATCGTTGTCCTGATTAATGGCGGGTCCGCCTCTGCATCGGAAATCGTGGCCGGCGCGCTGCAAGACCACCGTCGCGCGATCGTTGTCGGCACCAAGAGCTTTGGCAAAGGATCGGTGCAAACGGTCATGCCGCTGCGTGGCGATGGTGCAATGCGTCTGACGACCTCGCGCTATTATACGCCCTCGGGCCGGTCAATTCAGGCACTTGGCGTCAGCCCCGACATCATCGTTGAACAACCGCGCCCTGCGCCGGATGCCGAGGAAGAGGAAGCCAACGCCCGCACGCGGTCCGAAGCTGACCTGCGCGGCAGCCTGAACAATGACAGCCTCAGCGAAGATGAAATTCGTCAGATCGAAGAAGACCGCGCCAAAGCCGAAGCCACTGCTGAATTACGGGAAGAGGATTATCAGCTGGCCTACGCCATCGACATCCTCAAAGGTTTGTCGGCGTTCAATCCCAACGGACCGTCTCAATAAGACAAACAGGGCCGCCGATACAGGCGGCCCTTTCTGCAAAGGCCGGGATCAGCCCTCAACCTTGTGCAGTTTTTCTTCGTCAAGCATCATCGCCAGAACAATGCCTATCGAGACCGAGATGGCCGCAAAAACAAAGGCCATGTTCATACCTGCATCGAATGCGGCAGCGACGGCGGATTTGACCTTATCGGCCTCTTCCGAGCTTAGCTTTTCCATGATAGCGCGGGCCGTACCGGTCGTAAGCGTTCCACCGTTGATCGCCTTTTGATCGGTTGCAGACATGTTGATCCCATCCGCAACCAGCTGTTTACTGAGGCTGGACAGGCTGACGACATACATTATTGCGGTCGCGAAGGCGACGGATATAGCGCCGTATACCAGATGGGTCATAAAGCTCAGCCCGCCGACAAGTCCGGCGCGTTCAGGTTTGACGGCGCAAACGGCTGCAGTGCCTGATGGCCCAACCGTCAACGTTGCGCCCAGCCCGATCATCGCCATGCCGGGCAAAATCTGAAAATATCCCAGCCCCGCCGGCAAGATAATAATACTGAGAGCGCCGGTCGTTGCGATCAAATACCCCCAGAACAGCAGGCGCTTTGGCCCGAAATCATTATAAAGCGTGCCCGAAACAATTGAGCCGACGGCCAGCAGGAGTGTCAGTGGGGCAAGCCCAATCGCGGATTCAAACACGGACCAACCAAGGACCTTTTGCATGTATTGAGGGAAATATAGCAGCCCTACAAATGCCGCCGACACGTTGAACATGTTCAGTCCCAGCGTGATCCGAAACTCGCGGTTCTGCATCATTTGTGGCAGCAAGAGAGGCTCTTTCACGCGCTTTTCGACTTGCGGGAAAAAGAAGAACAGCGCGGCGCTGACGAAAAACAACATCAGCAGCGGGACAGACGTCCAGCCCCAGTCCGCACCGACGTCCAGCCCATAAAGCAGCAAAAGAACAGCAAGCGAGAGAATACCCATCCCGGCAAAGTCAATATGTTCGCCCTTTTTATGTTGGGTTTCGCGTTCCATAAGGATCAAGGCCGTAACCATCGAAATGGTCGAGAACACAACGTTTGCCAGAAAGAAAAACCGCCAATCCCCAAAGCTGACTGCGGCACCGCTGATCAGCGGACCAAAGACATTGCCGCTGGTCACACCGGCCAGGATCATGCCCATGATCATGGCGCGGTGTTCAGGGCGCGAGACTTTGGTTGCGCCAAAAGCCAATGTGCAAGGCCAGACACAGCCGGAACCAATCCCCTGCAATGCGCGAGCCACAATCAGAAAGTCGAGACTGGGAGAGACAAAGCACATGATGGACGCAAACAGAAAGATTGCCAGCCCAATGATCATCATCTTGCGGTGCCCAAACATGTCCCCCATGCGCCCCCCGGCGACCATAGTCATGGCAAAAAACAAGGCGTAGATGTTCAGCACCCACTGGGTGCTGGTAATATCAGCGTCAAAACTGTTTTCGATGGCGGGGACAAGAATAAGAGCGCCGGTAAAGTCGATACCGATCCCAAACCCTGTCACCATCAGAGCGATGACCTTGACGATACTGCTGCGGTCCATTTTCGCACCCGGGTTGCTTCGGATGACTTTTATGATGCACGGATTCCGCCTGAAAGATAGACAAAGCCTTGGAAACGAAGAAAACCCGGATCAGTCCGAAGGTGCCTGAGACCGTCTAAATGCCCGTTTCAACAAGTCGAGCTCCGCCCGCAACAAAGCGATTTCGGTTCGCAAATCATCTGCGGCTGATGCCCCCGCAATGATTGTGAATTCACCGATCTTCTGTGTTGTGTTTGCATCGGCTATTACAAAGCAATGAACCCCGTCGGCGATAGCGGTTGATGGCACCGGCACACTCAGTTCCCAACCACCATCGGTGGCGGTCATGAGCACACCCTCCAGCGCCTGGCCCATGTAACGGACTTCGACATGCGGTTCAGTGTCGGCCTGCAGGTACCCGCGCCAGATGCCGTTTTCGAACAAGGTTGGGGTCAAGGTTGGTTGTGTCATGGCCAATGCTCTCACATGTCGGCGCGGTGGTGGCGGCAAAGGGTCAGGTCCCGCAGAACTATGCGGTTCATCGCCGGATTGGTCAGAACCAGGTCCAGCCAAATCTTGTCTATGCGCCGTTCGTTCAGCGGCAAATTGGCAAGATCGAAATCTAGAGCATTCGAGCTTGTAGACAAATCCAGAGACCGTGGAACGGAATCGGTGTTTGGGCCGTGCTGAATATTCAGTCGTGCGGTCACGTCCAGCGGACGTTCTGTTTCAATCTGGGCATCGACCCGCATCAGGTGCTGCCGCGTCAATCCTTGCACTGCCTCAGGCGGCAAATCCAGCGACACGGAAAGAAATGACCCGGCAAAACCGAACACTTCGACGCCAAGTCCAAAAGCGGCCAGATCCTTTTCGTCCATGTTTCGCGCTTGTCGCACGCTGATCTCAGACAAGGCGCAGTCATGGAATATCTTTACCTGTTGATCCAACTCGACCTTACGCGGGATTGAGGCCAGGCCGGGCCGAGGCAAGGGGCCCCGCCACAAATCAGGTCGCCAGCACCAGTCAGTACCCAGCGGTTTGGGAAATTGCTTTGATCCAATCAGGGGCAGCGTCAGTCGTTCGTTTGCCTCCCGAAGCAAACGGTCCAATTGCGCACGCAGTTTGCGCGCCTCATCCCGCTGTTGACGCAATTGGGGGTTCGTAGCCCCGGCCGCGTCTTGAACGGCCCGTTGCCAGCGCGCAATAGTTTTGCGGTGTAGATATCGCTCCAGAAGTTTGCCCATGATCCCATCGTCTGAACTTGACCTTCTTTAGTCAAAGACAACGGCGAGGATAAGGCCGAATTGGTGAAATCCGCATAAAACTATCCGACACTAACGTGGTTGTGACTGGGCGGTTTTGGTTGTGTCTGCTAAGGCCGCCATTGCCGTTCTTGCAATCATCCGGGACTGTGCGTACCGTCCGGCACCTGATTGCTGTGGATTATCCGAAAAACCGCGTACTAAATTCTTTGAGGCAAGGCCGGGGCATGGAACCCACACTATTTTCGTTCATCTGGAAACACTCGAAAAAGCAGCAGCTTGTGCTGTTGTTTCTGACGGTATTGTCATTTCCGTTTCTCTACGCCTCGCTTGAGCTGCCAAAGCAGATCATCAACGACGCAATCGGTGCGCCCAGCGATAGCGTGACGCTTTTTGGGTTCACCTTCACGCAGGTCCAATATCTGCTGATCCTCTGTTTTGCATTTTTGGCCACTGTAATCGCCAGCGGCTTGATGAAGATGCGCATCAACACGATGAAGGGCATATTGGCCGAACGTATGCTGCGCCGCCTGCGGTTCACGCTGATTCACCGCGCCATGCGATTCCCGAAATCGTATTTTGCCACCACCAGCCAGGGTGAACTTGTTTCAATGATCACCTCCGAGGCCGAACCGATGGGCGGCCTGATGGGTGATGCGATTGCCCAGCCGGTGTTTCAGTTTGGTCAGATGATGACCATTGTCACCTTTCTGTTCATGCAAAGCGTTTGGTTCGGTCTGGCCAGCATCGCGTTGATTCCGTTGCAGGCATGGCTGATCCCAAAACTGCAGCGCCAGATCAACCTGCTGAACAAGGAACGTATTCAGCAGGTCCGCCACCTCAGCTCGGAAATTGGCGAAAGCGCGGCGGGCATCAGCGATTTGCGGGCCAATGGTGGCTGGCGCTATCGGTTGGCACAATTCAGCCATCGGTTGGGAACCTTGTTCGAGATCCGGTTCAAGATCTACAACAAGAAGTTCTTTATGAAGTTCCTCAACAATCTGATTACTCAGATGACGCCGTTCCTGTTCTATTCGGTCGGTGGCTATCTGGCGATCACGGGTGAGGTGACAGTGGGCGCGTTGGTCGCGGCGCTTGGGGCATACAAGGACCTTAGTGGCCCATGGAAAGACTTGCTGACCTATTACAACCAGGTTCAGGATATGTCTTTGCGCTGGGAAATCGTGATTGAACGTTTTGCCCCGGACAACATGATCCCTGAAGAGCTGTTTGTGGGTGAGCCAGAGTCTATTCCGCATCTCAGCGGCGATATCGAACTGCGCAATGTAACAGTGCGCGATGATGACGGGAAAACCATCCTTGAAGATATCGACCTGACCATCCCCAAGGGTGCCCGCGTTGCTATCCAGTCGTCAAGCGCCGCCGAGCGCGGCGCGTTGGCGCAACTGCTGACACGAGAGCTTTTGCCGATACAAGGCAGCGTCACAATTGCGGGTCACGATCTGCTAAAACTCCATCAGACGGTAATTGCGGCGCGGATCGGCTATGCCTATTCGCGGCCCTATCTGTTTGACGGGACTTTGGGTGACAACCTCTTGATGCCGTTGCGAACCCATCCACAACACGAAACCGACGCGAAGAAGGCCCCAAGCCGGTGGCAAATCGAAGCGGTGCGGGCCGGGAACCCTCCGGATTCCCTGTCGGATGAGTGGATCGATCCCGGCCTGGCAGGGTTGGAAGACATCGAGGATATCCGCAACTGGTGGTTCCAGCTGGTCGAGGCGATGGGCATTGATGAGTTCATGTTCCGCCGGACATTACGTACCCAGTTCGATCCAGAACAGCATTCTGCGCTGGCGCGGGATATTGTAAATCTGCGCGATACGGTCGCGCAAAGGTTGGAAGAAAAAGACCTGGCGCGGTATGTCTATCGGTTCGAGCCGGACCGCTTTAACCCGGCTGTTCCACTGGGGGGCAACTTGCTGTTTGCCGCTCCGTCTCGCGATATCTCACCGGATATTCTGGCGGGCGATGATCGGTTCATGTGGATGCTGCGCCATCACGATCTGGATGATGACGCAATGAGCATTGCAAGCGCGGTGCTGGAAACACTGCACCAGACGTTTGGGCGGGACGGGGCAGATCACCCGCTGTTCCTTCGTCTGGGTATGGCCAAGGATATGTTCCACCGCCTGCTTGATATCGAGGATCGGCGCAAAGCCAAAGGGGATGAAGCAATCAGCGAGGGCGAGCGTGCCTTGTTGCTGACCGTTCCGTTCCTGCTGACGGCGGAACAGATCGGGCCTGATTTTCCAGACGAGTACAAAGATAAAATCTTGGCCATCCGAAGGGGGCAGGCGGAACAGCTGCGTGCCTCGATGGATGGGATGTTCGTTCCGGTCACGCCAGATGCATATATTGAACGCATGACTGTCATGGAAAATGCCCTGTTCGGGCGGGTTTCTTTGATGGCCGGGGCGCACACGGATGAAATCGAAGATGTCGTCGCCGAAGCCATGAACGAAGCTGGTCTGCGCCGCCGGGCGGCGGCCATTATCTATGACCTGCCCTCGGGTCTGGGTGGGAATAATCTGCCGACGGTATTTCAGGAACGCGCCGCATTCTCGCGCGCTGGAATCAAGCGTCCTGATGTGTTGATCCTGGACAAAGCTCTGGCCAGCCATGATTCCGAGAGCAGGCTGAGAACCCGGCTGAAACTGCGGGAATTGTTGCCGGACTCCGTCATGATCTTCATGGAGGATTACTTTGCCCATCCCGAAGCCTATGATCTGTTCGTCGAGATCAAGGATGGTCGAATTGACGGCGTCTCGCGGACCCGTCCAGAAGAAGAGGCCAGCTCAACAGATGATCTGAGCCGCAAGCTCAAGATTATCTCGTCGACCGAGCTGTTTTCCGGCATTGACGGTCGCAACCAGCGCCTTCTGGCGTTTTCCGCGCAATGGTACGATGCCGCAGCCGGGCAGATCATCTTTTCCGAAGGGCAAACGCCAGATGCCGCTTATCTGTGTATTTCGGGCGAAGCCGACCTGATCTGGAATGAAGGGAACGGAACCGCGCGTACGATCTCGGTCATCGAGCCGGGGCGTCTGATCGGAGACTTGTCGATCATCACGGGTGAAATTCGGCAATTTGATTTGGTCGCGGTCAAGAATTGTTCGTTCCTGCGCATTGGGGCCGAGGAATTGCGCGCGGTTATTGAAAGTGACGCAGGTGTTGCGATGCAGCTGCTGCAGACGGTTGCCGGCTATCTGACTACGATTTCCCAAAGGCTGAACGCCGCCAATGCAACCTCATTGATCTTCGACGATGACGCGCCGAACCGGGATGTGGCCGACAATGCCTGACGCCCACCCCGGCAGATACATAGCGCATGAACGACTGGTTGCACCTTCGCGCGCACGGCCAGAGCTGTGGCGCCTGCTGGTCGGGCTGACCATTGTTGGCGTGGTTGGTATCCTGCTGAACTTTCTACTTTTTGGATTGGTTGCGGGTCTTGGGTCCGTGGAGTGGGCTCAAGGCTTGTTGACTGGTGCATCCCCGGTTGCACTTTTGGTGCTACTGGCAAGCTTTGGCTTCATCACATTGGGCGTGTCCATCGCTGCAAAACGCCTACAGCATCGAACCCTGAGCTCAATCTGTGGCCCATGGCGCGAGGGCATTGGGCAATTCTGGAGTGTTTTTAAGGCATTGCTGATCGTTGGGATCGTCGTGGCCATCTTGCCGCCATATGGCATGGGCGCAACGCTGACGCAGAATTTGGCACTGTCGACCTGGCTGTTGTTTCTGCCTTTCTCTCTTTTGGCAGTGCTGATTCAGACAAGCGCTGAAGAGGTTCTGTTTCGGGGGTACATACAACAATGTCTTGCGGCACGATTCCGATCACCGGTTGTTTGGTTAGGCATTCCGTCAATCTTGTTTGCGATCGGTCACTATGCCCCCGGCGCAGCCGGAGACAACGCGCTATTGGTCGCCGTTTGGTCCGGGATGTTCGGCCTGATGGCGGCGGATCTAACGGCCAGGTCAGGGACGCTGGGACCCGCTATCGCATTGCATCTGTTCAATAATATGGTCGCGTTGCTGTTTGTTTCCTTACCCGATGGCTTAAGTGGTCTGGCATTGTATCTGCTTCCCTATGACATGTCGGATACCGGGGCGCTGCGGCAATGGCTGTATGTGGATTTTGCTGTGATGATCGTCAGTTGGCTAACAGCGCGGGTTGCACTCAGGCGTTGATTGCAATTCTTTCCGTAGCGTCTTATTTGACGTCAAAGCCGCACAAGCCAAGGTTCCGATATGAACTGGATTACAAACTACGTCCGCCCACGGATCAACTCGATCTTCTCGCGCCGAGAAGTGCCTGAGAATCTTTGGCACAAATGCGATGAATGCGGAACCATGCTGTTTCACCGTGAGTTGGCGGAAAACCAGAATGTCTGCACCCAGTGCGATCATCACATGGCGATCACACCGCGCGCGCGGTTCGATCATCTGTTCGATGGTGGGATCTTTACCGAGGTCGAAGTTCCCGCGCCCAAAGACGATCCGCTTCAGTTCCGCGATCAGAAGAAATACCCCGACCGGATGAAAGCCGCCCAAAAGAAAACGGGCGAGAAAGAGGCGATGTTGGTCGCCTTAGGCGAAATTGGCCGAACCCCGATTGTTGCGGCCGCGCAGGACTTTTCGTTCATGGGCGGATCCATGGGCATGTATGTCGGCAACGCGATCATCGCGGCCGCGCAAGAGGCTGTGAAACAGAAACGCCCGCTGATCCTGTTTTCGGCCGCTGGCGGCGCACGGATGCAGGAAGGTATCCTAAGCCTGATGCAGATGCCCCGCACAACCGTGGCAGTAGAAATGCTGAAAGAGGCAAATCTGCCCTACATCGTAGTGCTGACTCACCCAACGACGGGCGGTGTGACGGCTTCGTACGCGATGCTGGGTGATGTCCATATCTCAGAGCCCAATGCGCTTATTTGTTTTGCCGGTCCACGCGTGATCGAACAGACGATCCGGGAAAAGCTGCCCGAAGGCTTCCAACGCGCGGAATACCTGTTGGATCACGGCATGTTGGACCGTGTGACCAAGCGGACCGAAATGCGCGATGAGCTGATCACGATCACGCGGATGTTGATGAACCAGCCTCCGGCGGTCAAAGGTGATCTGCCTGCGCCCGAATCTGAAGATGCAGTGGCAGAAGCCCCGGCTGAAGACGCGGAAGAAAAATGACCTCTCAGACATCGGACGTCATCCTGGAAAGGATGATGGCGCTGCATCCCAAGATCATTGACCTGACCTTGGATCGTGTCTGGCGTCTGCTGGCCGCGCTGGACAATCCGCAAAACAAACTGCCGCCGGTGATCCACATCGCGGGAACCAACGGCAAGGGCTCGACCCAGGCCATGATCCGAGCGGGGCTGGAAGGGGCAGGGCTGACCACCCATGCCTACACCTCACCCCACCTGGCCCGGTTTCATGAGCGTATTCGTCTGGCGGGGGAACTGATTTCCGAACCGGATCTGACAGCGGTTCTGGACGAATGTTATGCCGCCAATGGTGGCGAGAACATCACGTATTTTGAGATCACGACCTGCGCGGCCCTGCTGGCTTTTGCCCGGTCCAAGGCGGACTACACGTTGCTTGAGGTCGGGTTGGGTGGCCGGTTGGATGCGACCAATGTCATTCACGACCCGGCGGTGACGGTCATCACGCCGGTTTCAATCGACCATGAACAATTTCTGGGCGATACCTTGGGCAAGATCGCAGCGGAAAAGGCCGGCATCATTAAGCCCGGTGTTCCCTGCATCGTTGGCCCGCAACAGGATGAGGCGCTGGAGGTCATTGAATACACTGCCGCGCGTCTGGGTGCACCTTTGTTGGTGCATGGCCAACACTGGCACGTCACCGAAGAAAACGGGCGGCTCGTCTATCAGGACGAAACTGGCCTGCGCGATCTACCGCTGCCAAATCTGTTGGGCGCACATCAGTATCAAAACGCCGGCGTCGCGCTAGCGGTATTGCGTCATCTGGATCTTGGGGAAGACGCCTATGAGGCTGCGGTGACCAAGGCTGAATGGCCAGCCCGCATGCAGCGATTGAAAACCGGCCCTCTGGTCGAACAGGCCCCCGAGGCCGAGCTCTGGCTGGATGGCGGGCACAACGCTGCCGCAGGTTTGGCATTGGCCGATCTACTGGCGAAGCTGCCTGCACGTCCAACCCATATGATCTGTGGGATGTTGAACACAAAGGACGTCACCGGGTATCTGGCTCCGCTTGCCGCACAGGCGCAAAGCCTGACGGCAGTCTCTATCCCGGGCGAGGTCAATACGCTGAGCGCTGACGACACCGCTGAAGCCGCTTCTCGGGTTGGGCTGGCAGCGTCTACTGCCAATAGTGTGGCCGAGGCCCTGAAAAAAATTACTGAAGATGACCCGCAGGTGCGGGTTCTGATCTGTGGATCGCTATACCTGGCCGGTAATATTCTGCGCGAGAACGGCTGAAAAAGGCGCATCTGCACAGCTTCATCTGGCCAAAAATATCCCGGGGGAGTCGCGCAAAGCGCGGCGGGGGCAGCGCCCCTATTGCCCCCAATCCTGATCCTGCATCTCACGCAGGCGGGACGCAGTGCGCTCGAATTCAAATGTGCCTTCACCTTCGACGTACAGCATCTCGGGTTCTGCCGCAGCTGAACAGATCAAGCGGACTTTTCCCTCATACAGTGCATCAATCAACGTTACGAACCGTTTGGCTTCGTTAAAATTATTGCGCGACAGACGTGGGATGTCCTCAAGCACCAGAACTTTGACCTCTTCCGCGATGGCAAGATAGTCTGCCGGGCCCAGCATCCTTCCACAAAGGTCATAAAAACTGGCCCGCGCCACGCCGTTTCGAAAAGCGGGCAGTTCTACCGCACGACCGTTGACCTGCAGAATTAGCGGGTCCGCCGCGCCTCCGGCCAGGTCGTTCCAGACGCTGCGAATGCTCTCGCGCGCCTCGGGACCTATGGGCGTAAAGTAAACAGGTGCGCCTTCCAGCCGGTTTTGGCGGTAGTCCGTGGGTGAGATCAGCTCCCACACCTCAAGCTGTTCTTTGATATGTGCAATGAAAGGCAAAAATAGCTGACGGTTTAGCCCGTCCTTGTAAAGGTCATCCGGATGGCGGTTCGATGTCGTCACGACCACGGTGCCACCTTCATGTAGCAGATTAAACAAACGACCAACGATCATCGCGTCCGTGATATCGGTGATTTGCATTTCGTCAAATGCCAGTACGCGCGCGGACTTGATCACCGAGGCGGCGACAGGAGCCAGCGCGTCTTCAACCCCGTCCATACGGGCCTTGTGCATGCCTGCGTGGATTTCCTGCATAAAGGCGTGAAAATGCACTCGGCGGGCGGGGATGTCTGCCAAAGAGTCGACGAACATATCCATCAGCATGGATTTTCCGCGCCCGACTCCGCCCCACAGATATAAACCCTTGGGCGGCGGCGGGGCTTTTCGAAAGAACCCCCGTTTCACAGGTTCGGCCAATGCCGCCCGGATACGTTCGAAATGAGGAAGAACAGCCTCTTGCGCGTCGTCTCTGGTCAGGGTGCCGTCGGCCACCTGCGTGTCATAAAGCGATATCAAACCCGTCATGTTTTGAGGCATAGCGCCCGGTTTGCCCGTTGAAAAGCAGCCATTTCTCTGACGCATCAATTTTGCTTATCCGTGACCGCAAAAGTCCTGAATTGACGCACAACCTAAACGCGGTAACGTCTGGTTCTTGAACGCCCGAGGACCTAATGCCCCAACACACGCGCTTGCTGAACCCCATCCTGATCGTCGGATGTATCATCATCACCGTCAGTTTTGCCGTGCGCGCATCGTTTGGCGTGTTTCAGATCCCCATCGCAGATGAATTCGGCTGGCTGCGCTCGGACTTTTCGATGGCAATCGCAATTCAGAATTTGGCCTGGGGCATTGGGCAGCCGATTTTCGGGGTCATCGCCGAAAAGGTCGGCGACAGGCGCGCGATTATTCTTGGGGCTCTGACCTACGCGGCGGGTATGGTTCTGTCGGCCTGGTCCGTCACTCCGTTCGAGCACCAAATGTACGCATGGCTTGTGGGGTTCGGTATCGCGGGAACAGGATTTGGCGTGGTGCTTGCCGTGGTGGCGCGGGCATCGTCGGACGAAAACCGCTCTATGTCGCTTGCGATTATCACAGCTGCTGGCAGTTTCGGTCAGGTTCTGGGGGCGCCTACAGCCGAATGGATGCTGAGCTTTATGCCTTGGCAGCAGGTGTTCATCGTATTCGCTGCAGCTATCTTGGCACTGGTGCTGACACTGCCGTTCATGCGCGCCCCGCAGGCCGCCAGCAAGGCAGAGATCGAAGAAAGCATGAGCCAGATCCTGACCAGGGCTTTCCGCGATCCATCCTATACGCTGATCTTTCTGGGCTTTTTCAGCTGCGGTTATCAGCTTGGCTTCATCACCGCACATTTCCCCGCTTTCGTGACCGAGATGTGCGGACCCATACAACCCGGTGGCGTACTGCATTCTATTGGCATCACAACCACATCAGCACTGGGGGCCGTGTCAATTTCATTGATAGGCCTGGCAAATATTGCGGGCACGCTGCTGGCGGGTTGGGCCGGGAACCACTTTCCCAAAAAATACCTTCTGGCAGGTGTCTATACGGCGCGCACACTTGCGGCGGCGGCCTTCATCGTGTTCCCGATCACGCCCCTGTCGGTCATCGTGTTTTCGCTGGTCATGGGTTCGCTTTGGCTTGCCACCGTTCCGCTTACTTCGGGGTTGGTCGCGCATCTCTACGGACTGCGCTACATGGGAACGCTGTATGGGATCATCTTTTTCAGCCACCAGGTCGGCAGTTTCCTGGGCGTCTGGTTGGGCGGGCGCATGTATGACCAGTACGGCGACTACACCATGGTCTGGTGGATCGGAGTCGCAATTGGGGCGTTCAGTGCCATCGTCCACCTTCCCATTCGCGAAAACCGCCCAACGCCCGTCACCGCCTGAGCTACAGCGCCTCTTCGACCGTCAGTAGACCTTCTTGCAGCAGTCGGTCCGCCCAACCCTGTGGGCCGGTAAAGTGGTGCGTCTGCCATCCACGGGCGCGCGCCGTTTCGATATTTTCGAGTCGGTCGTCGGTGAACAAAAGCGCCTCGGGCGGTAGTCCACAATCCGCTTCGACCATTTCATAGATCGGAACATGCGGTTTGACGGTCTGCATCCGTCCCGACACGTATTGTTTGTCGAACTCGTTGAGGAACGGGTAAACCGTCGTCGCATAGTCGAAATTTTGCACGCCGAAATTGGTCAATGCAAAAACCGGCACGCCTTTGGCCCGCAAGGCCCGTTGCAGACGGATCGAGTGGGGGATCTCGGGCGCGGCAAGTTCGATCCACTTGTCGTGCCACATGCGGATTTCATCCCGCCATTCCGGGTATTTCTCGGCCCAATCATAGATTGTGTCAGTGAAGTGATGACCCTGATCAACCAGGTCGTTCATCCCGTGCAGGTCAACTTCCGAGAACATGGCACGACGGCGCTCTTCCCCGATGACCTGGTCGTAATAGCGTTCGGGTTGCCATTCGATCAGAACATTCCCGATGTCAAAAACAACAGCTTTCACCGACATGTACGTACCTGTCTTCTTGTTCCTTAGTTGGTGCCACTGAACCAAGCGCGACGGGATTGTTCAAGGCACAACCGCAGCGCGCAGCGCTGCCCGGCCCAATTGTCAAAGACGCATCTATGATGCGTCGCTGGCAAGCGGGAGGATTAGCCCCGCTGCGCAGCCCTTAACTCACGTTCCAGGGCGTCCAAAAACCGGGATCGGTCAGCTTTGCCAAAGGGTTTTCCGCCGCCACCCGCGCCCAATGGGTTGGATGCGCGCAAGTCGGCCATCAAATCACGCATGGCCAGTTGCTGGCCGATATTGGCCGCGGTAAAGGCTTCACCGTTTGGACGGAGGACCCGAGCGCCGGCCTCAACACATTTTGCGGCCAGCGGGATATCCGAGGTTACCACTACGTCCCCTGCGCCGCATCGTTCGGCGATCCATTTGTCTGCCTCATCCGCACCCTCAGACACGATGACCACCTGCACCAATGGGTTTGCAGACGGCCGCAAGCCACCGTTTGACACCAGTGCCATCGGAACTTTGTGCCGGGTTGCAACCCGTTCAGCCTCGGCTTTCACGGGGCAGGCATCGCCATCGATATAGAGCGTCGTCACGCTTTCCCGGCCTTCTTCTCGGCCTTTTCAGCGGGCTTCTTGCGCACTTTGAACTCGTCCGGGATTGGCATCCGATTGAATGCATCCAAACCAGCGATCTTATAGGCCTCGGCAAGGGTTGGATAGTTGAACGTATTCTGCACGAAGTAATCCACCGTGCCCTTCAGATTCAGGACTGCCTGCGCGATATGGATCAACTCGGTCGCACCTTCGCCCACGATCTGCACGCCCAGCACCCGGCGGGTTTTCAGTGAAAACAGCATCTTCAGCATGCCATGTTCCAACCCCATGATATGCCCGCGCGAAGTCTCCCGGAACCGCGCCACGCCGACTTCGTATGGGATGCCGCGTTCCTGCAGTTCCTCTTCGGACATGCCGCAAGTTGAAATCTCGGGGACTGAATAAATGCCGTAAGGATACCACGGACTTTCCGGCAGGGTAGGGGTTTCCAGCGCGTGACAGGCTGCCACGCGGCCCTGCTGCAGCGAGGTTGAGGCCAATGATGGGTGCCCAATCACATCGCCAGTCGCGTAGATATGCGCCACAGCAGTTTGATACGTCTTGCGATCCACGTTGATCCGGTTGCGATGATCGGTTTCCAAGCCAACGGCCTGCAGGTTCAATGCCGATGTCGCCCCCATGCGCCCGGCGGCGAACAACAACATTTCAGCACGCACGTGGCGGCCATTCTCGAGCGTGACTTCGACATGGCCGCCAGCGTCTTCTATCTTTTGAACGGCTGAGCCCAAACGTAGGTCCACGCCGTTTTCGCGGATCTGATGGGTGAAATCATGGATTAGGCGGGTGTCGATGAAATCTAAGAAGGTTTCACGAGGTTCGATTAACGTCACCCGAACGTCCAATGCCGAGAACATGGTGGCGTATTCCACACCAATTACTCCGGCACCTATCACGACCAGCGAGCGCGGGATCTCTGCCATCTCAAGAAAGTCGTCACCGTCCACAACGGTCTTTCCGTTGAATGGCACATAATCCGGGCGATAGGTTTTTGTTCCGGTTGCTATCAGGAACTTGGCCGCCGTAAGTCTCGTGGTCTCACCGGCATCAGTGGCAACCTCAATCTCGTGAGGCCCAACGAATTTGGCCAACCCGTTCAGGGTCTCCACATGGTTGCGGTTGAATTGGTGTTCCAGCACGTCAACTTCATGATCCAGCGTCATATGCAGACGCGCCTTGAGGTCTTCGGCCCGGATCTGATCTTTGACGCGGTACGAGCGGCCATAGAAGCTGCGCTCGCGCCAGCCGGACAGGTTCAGTACCGTTTCGCGCAGGGTCTTTGACGGGATCGTTCCGGTGTGGACGGACACGCCGCCAAACCGATCCTTGCGATCGATCACCAGAACACGCCGTTGCAGTTTGCCCGCCTGTATCGCGGCCGAACGACCCGAGGGGCCGGACCCGATGATGATCAGGTCATAGTCGTATTGGCTCATGCCTCAGTCTCCGTACAGTGCCTCGGCGTGGAAGGTGATGTGGTCTTCCATGAAGGTCGACACGAAGAAGTACGAATGATCGTAGCCCGGTTGCAGGCGGAAGATTGCCTGCTGACGACGTTCGGCAATCGCCTGCGCCAAAGTTTCGGGGCGCAGCAAGTCGATGAATTGGTCACTGGCACCAGTGTCGATCAGGATAGGGCCATCAAAGCCGATTTCTTTCATCATGACCGAGGCATCGTGTTTGACCCATGCCGTCTCATCGTCGCCAAGGTAGGCGCTTAGTTGCTTGCGACCCCAATCCGCACCCGTCGGGTTCGATATAGGTGCGAAGGCGGAGACAGACCGGAAGCGACCCGGCAGGTTCATCGCGAGCGTCAGCGCCCCGTGACCACCCATCGAATGTCCGGTTATGGCCTGACGCTCCGCGTCGATCGCGAAGTTTTCGATCAGCAAAGCAGGCAATTCTTCGGCCACGTAATCCCACATGTTGAAATGCGGCGCCCAAGGCTGCTGCGTGGCGTTCAGATAGAACCCGGCGCCCTGGCCCAGATCATAATCCTCGTGATCCGCGACACCCTCACCGCGCGGGGAGGTGTCCGGGAAGACAACCGCGATGCCTTGCTCGGCCGCCCAAGCCTGAGCACCTGCTTTGGTCATCGCGTTTTCATGGGTGCAGGTCAGGCCTGACAGATACCACAATACCGGAACCGGGCCGTCTTTGGCCTCGGCTGGCAGGAACAAGCCAAAGGTCATGTCGCATTGGCAGGCAGTCGAGGCGTGGCGGTAGACGCCCTGAACGCCTCCGAAACATGCATTTTCCGAAAGGGTTTCCATTTGGTTTCGTCCTTACGTTGGGTTTGCGACATGGCTATCCTTACACGCTCGATACGTAAAGGCTGCGCGGCTTTGGTGTGCCATTTTTCACAAGGCTTAGATCAGGGCGTTCCGACCCAGGCGATGACCAACGGCACCGTCAGAATGCTGGCCGCTGTGGACAGTAGTATCGCAGCTGATGCACGGTGCGGGGCCACCCTGTAATGGGCGGCCAGCATATACACGTTACCCGCCACCGGCAGTGCCGCGGCGGCGATTGCGACAGAAGCAGGAAATGCTGCCACGGGCAAAATCCAAATCAACACAACGGCAACGCAGACAGGGTGAACGACAAGTTTGCAAAAGCTCAGCCAGCCTGCAATGTGAACGCGTTCGGCGGATTTACTGGCCAGAGAAGCTCCGATAGCGAATAGGGCACCCGGTGTGGCTGCCCCGCCCAGAATTGTCAGGAAATCGTTCAATGGGACAGGAACAGGAATCTGCAACGCGGACCATAGCATTCCCGCCGAGATCGAAACGATCATCGGATTCTTGATCAACCCGATCCCGATCAGTCGGAAGGTTGCAGGTTTCAACCGCCCGTCGCGCCCGCCATTTATCAAGATGACGATTAGGGATGAAAACACCACCAGATCAACCGTTAGAACCAGCATAACCGGGCCAATCGCGGCTTCGGTAAACAGCAGCGCCAGCATGGGCAGGCCCAGAAAACCGACATTGCCGATGGCGGCACATTGAGCCTCGACCGCGGCGGTCGGGATATCAAGCCCACGTATCCATGCGACAACCGTCGCCAAGACGTACACAGCGGCGGTTCCGATCAAGTATCCAACGACTAGCCTTGCATTGAAAATATCCGCAAAGGGCAGGGTGGCGGCAAAGCGAAACAGCATGGCCGACAGCGCAAAATAGAAAACGAATTTCGTCAGGTACGCCGTTGCTTCTTCAGAAAAAAATCGACTGCGCCCGGCCCAGTACCCCAAGCCGATGATCGCAAAAAAGGGCAGTGTGCGCAGAAAGATATCGACCATGTGCAACGTGGTAGCACGTAACACACAGGCTGCAAGATGTGACGGGCCAGTTATAGGGTTTTGGGGACGCGCGTTGTAAAATAACTTAACTGGTCAATCGAAAACCTAACGTCATCTGTGTTGCCAGATGCCTGCTAATTGTGCGATTTGTTGTATCTGAACTGAACGGTTTATACATTTGTCACCCAATCGACCGAAGGAGAGTACATGACCGAAGCAGCCGTCATTCTGCGAACAGGCCGAAAATTTGATCAGGTCCTGCGCGGAGCCCGAGAGGTTTTCATGGCGGATGGTTTCGAAGGTGCAAGCGTCGACGACATCGCGCGCGCTGCGGGGGTGTCGAAGGCGACGCTCTACAGTTATTTCCCGGACAAACGCCTGCTGTTCATGGAAGTGGCGCAGGTCGAGTGCAGGCGAATGGCCGAAAACGTCGTGGCGATGGTCGACGACTGCAAGCCAGCGCGCGAAGTTCTGACTATCGCGGCGACGGAACTGACGACTTTTTTAGTCTCGGACTTCTCGCAACAAATGTTCCGCATCTGCATCGCCGAGCGTGACCGGTTCCCCGAGCTGGGCCAAACATTTTATGAGGCCGGGCCGCAGAACGGTCAGCGCCAGATGGTCGAGTATCTGGAAAAGGCAGTCAACAAGGGTGAGCTGGCCATCGACAACCTGCAATTGGCAGCCGAACAGTTCAGTGAACTATGCAAGGTTCGGATTTGGACCCGCGCTGCCATCGGTGTTCAAAAGAGCTTCTCCAAAGCAGAGTTGGATACAATTGCGACGCAGGCCGTTGATATGTTCATGGCGCGATACGGCGTCTAACCGGCCACTTGCCCCCTAAATCGAAGGGTGAACGACCCGCATCCGGCAAGCCGGATGCGGGCGAAACAAGTCACTCGATAAAAGTCTTGGCCAACCGGTCACTGATTGGCTGTGACAGATAGCTGATTACTGCGCGCTCGCCGGTTTTCACGAACAGATCCGCGGGCATTCCTGGCAACAGATCCAGTGCGGCGACTTCGGTGGGTTGATCGGCATCCAGTTTCACCCGGGCTTTGTAATAAGGCTCGCCGGTGCGGTCGTCCTCCAGAGCGTCGGCTGAGATGTCAAAAATCCGGCCGCTGGCTTCGGGCACATCGGTCTGCGTAAAGGCTGACAGGCGAATGCGCGTTGCCTGACCGATCTGCAGCTTGTCAATATCGGCGGTTTTGATCCGCGCTTCGACGATCAGGGCCTGATTGGCGGGAACAATATCCATGATCGCTTCTCCGGGGCGAATGACGCCGCCGGTTGTCGATACTGCCAGATTGACGACCCGCCCGCTGGCAGGGGCCAGGACCTGTGTTCGTTTCAACCGTTCCGATGCCCCTGAATATTGTGACCGGATCAGATCAAGCTGAGCATCCACAACGGCAAGCTCTCCTGCGATCACCTCATCGCGCAACTTTTGTTGGCTGAGCAAGGACAGCTGCAACTCTTGCACCTGATCCTGTGCCTGCGCGATCTGGGTGCGCAACGACGCATCGACACCGCCCAGACGTTCCATTTCGATCTGGCGCGCGCTGACCCGTGTGACGGCCACAAGTCCTTTGTCTAGCAAGGATTTCAGATTGGACAGTTCAATCTGAGTGATGACGATCTGGTTTTGGGTCGAGAGGCGTTGTTCGTTCAGGCCGACGATCTGATTGCGCAGCCCCTGAATGCGTTGCGCGTTGATTTGAGCCTCGGTCCGGCGGGCGCGGGCTTCGGCGTCAAATAGTTGTTTCTGCGTCAGGTAGGGCGACAACCAATGCAGCCGCTGCATTCCATCGCTGAACCCGGCCAAGGCGGTTGGTTCGTCAAACCTGTCCGTGCCGTTGATCTGCGCCAGCAAGCGGGCGCGTCGGACCGACAATTCGCCCAATTGGCTGCCCAGGATACTCAGATCTACATCGATATCCGAGCTATCAAGTCGCACAAGGGGCTGACCTGCCTGAACAAATTCACCGTCCGTGACAAGGATCGAGTCAATGATGCCACCATCCAGATGTTCGACCGTCTTGCGGTTCCCCTCCACCACAAATGATGCTGGCGCGACGACCGCCCCGTCCAGTTTCGAGGCGAAAGCCCAATAGGCGCTGCCGCCCATGAAGGCCATCAGGGTAAACAATCCGAACAGGACATAGCGTTTGATCTCAGAGGTCTCGGTTGTGATGTCCAAGACTTGCACATCGTGGGCAGCAAGTGCGTTCTGAGATTGTGAGCGTTTCATCAACTGGGTCATTGGGCAACTCCGCTGATCTGAGTTTCATTGGCAGGGGCCGCGTCGGGTTTTTTCGCCGCGGATTGGGTAGGGTTGTCCAGAACGTTCCGGCGATTGACCTTCAGAACGTCCTCTTTGTCTCCGAACTGAGATAGGGCACCGTTTCGCAGGACCATCACCTTGTTGGCGGCCTGCAGTGTTGCCGGACGATGGGTCATGACGATGGCAATTGCACCGCGGGCCTGCGCCGACATGATCGCATCGCGCAGGGCCTGTTCACCTTCGGCATCCAGGTCCGAATTCGGCTCGTCCAAAATCAACACAAATGGATCGCCATAAAGCGCCCGGGCCAGTGCCAGCCGCTGACGTTGACCACCTGACAAAAAGAACTCCCGACCAATGCGCGTTTCATATCCATCGGGAAGGGCGCTGATCATTTCGTGCACACCGGCCTCGCGGGCGGCACGCAGCACTTCGGCATCATCTATGGCGACAGAGAAGCGCCCGATGTTTTCGCGGATCGTGCCGTCGAACAGCTCCACATCCTGCGGAAGATAACCGATCTGTTTGCCTAGATCCTCGTGGTTCCACTTGGACATCGGGCTGCCATCCAGCAGAACTTCACCCCGCTGTGGGTGCCAGATACCAGCCATCATCTTGCCCAGAGTGGTCTTGCCCGAGCCGCTATGCCCGATCACCGCCAGCACGTCTCCGGGCACAAGGCCAAAGTCGATCTGGCGGAGCGAGGCGTTGACGGCGCGCGGGGGCCCTGCCTGCGCAATCTTGACGTCCAGAGATTTGAACGCGCGCGGCAGGTGCAGATTGGGTGGGGCTTCGGCAAACTCTTCGGTCAGTTTTGCCAGCTTGGAATACGATCCGCGCGCGGCCAGAAAGCTGCGCCACTGACTGATCAATTGGTCAATTGGGGCCAGTGCACGGGCCAGCACGATGGTTGCCGCGATCATGACGCCAGCGGTGGATTCTCCGGTGATGGCCAGTGCCGCGCCAAGTCCCAGAATGGCCGACTGCAAACCCATCCGAACGGTCTTGGACACGACAGAAAAGCTGGCAACCCGGTCAGCGGCGCGGGTTTTGTGCTGATGGGCCTCCGCCTGAAGCGAGGTCCAGCGTCGCAGCAAATCGGATTTCATGCCAAGCGCTTGAACAAGCTCGGCGTTTTTATCACTGATGCTGAACAAGGCATCTGAACGACCGCGCGCTTGCGAAGCCGACCGCATCGGTTCACGGGCGCGGGAGTTGTTGATCAGCGCCATGATCGTCAGCATGACGGCGCCGGCCAGACCAAGCAGACCCAGATAGGGGTGAAGGGCATAAAGGACCAGCAAATAGAGCGGGATCCACGGCGCATCGAAAAACGCGGTCAGCGTGGTTCCAGAGATGAATTCGCGAAAGCCGTTCACGTTTTCGACAAGGTTTTCTCCAGCCTCGGCTTCGCCATGGACACGGCGGCGCATCGCAGCAGCGAGGACCGGGGCACCAACGTTCAGCTCAAAGCGGGCAGCCAGGCGTCCCGAAATGCGCATCCGCATCAGGTCAAGGCAGGCGACCACGACGAAAACACCGGCCAGCAATGCAGACAGCGCGATCAAGGTGTCGACATTTTGACTGGTCAGGACGCGGTCGTAGACCTGCAACATGTAAAGCGGACCGGCCAGCATAAGAAGGTTCAGAAACAAACTGAAGAAGGCAACTGCAACAAAACCCTTGCGCAGCGACCCCCAGGCGGCTTTCACGGGATTGGTTTTCTGGGACATCAGGGAACCCTTTCCGGTTTGGCAAACGGGGCGGCAAGGGCCGCCCCGCTGTTGTTCAATTAGACGATGAAATCGTTTTCGCTCAGGTCAGCGGCATCGACACCGGCCAGACGGATCGAGCCTGCGTCGCCGAAGCTGATGACGGCGTCGTCACCATCCTGAACGGTACTTGGACCGCCGTCGAAGTCAGGACCCAGATCTCCGATCTGAATTCTGTCGACGCCCGTTTCAAAGTCCGAGATTGTGTCATCACCGAAGGTGCCCTGGAACAGGAAGGTGTCAGCGCCTTCGCCACCGATCAGGACGTCATTGCCGCCCTCACCGTTCAGCAGGTCATCGCCATCCGCGCCGTTCAGAACATTCTCCAGATCACTGCCGACAATCACGTCACCATCGTCAGAGCCGATGACATTCTCGATCGAGACCAGCACGTCGGTTTCGATCTGATTGTCGATCACGTCCAGTCCGACAACTCCGGTGCCGGCTGTTGCATCAACATCAAGCGTCGCGCCCGCGTCCACCAGCGTGTCCTGCACGACCGGGCCGTTTGCGCCCGCTGGTGCGTTGTGCAGATGGATGGCTGATACGACACCGGGGATCGGCGTGTTCAGGTCGGCCTCGTTAAGGCCCACAACGCTCAACTCGCTCGAGTAGGTGACTTCGCCGGTTGCAAGGTTCTGAGTGATGACGACGGTTGCGTTGCCGGAGGCCTCGCTGTCCGATGTCGGCCCAGGCTCTTGCGCCGCGTCCAGACCGCCGCTCAGCGTGACGGTGCGGATCCCGTTCTCGGTCACGTCGCCGTCGACCAGAAGCTGCCCGCGAATTTCCCCACCAGGGAAGTCGGCGGTGTGGATGTTGTAGTACAGGTTGCCCAGAACGGCCTCTTCTACAAACCAACCTCCATCCGGGATATTCGCCCCGAACTGGTCCGGTGCCACAACAGCAGCATCCACGATCGAGACATTAAAGCCGGTATCACGTGTGGCCGTGCCGTTGCCGTTGGCATCCAGACGAACTTCGACTGCGACATCCAGGTCCGAGAAGTTGGCTGTATCGATGCCTTCTCCACCGTCGATGAAGTCATTGCCCAGACCACCGGTCAGCACATTGTCTGCATCGCCTGCGATCAAAACATCATCACCTGCGCCACCGTTGATGTCACCGTTGGTGGTGCCCAGATCGACAAAGATGTCATTGCCATCGCCCAGCAGGACGTTGCCGTTGATCACACCTTCGTCGTCGTTGACGATGGTAACGTCACCAGCATCCGATGCATCGATCGCGTTGACCGTTCCGCGGATTTCGCCCTCGTTCAGGACCGCACCCAGAAGGTTCAGACCCCCATCAATACGGATACCAGCTGCGGCGCCCGAATGCTCGGACCCGGCAATGAGACCTTCGTTGATGACAACCCCGGCAAAGGACGCGTCGTTCTGACCCGTGAACAGGCGCAGACCATCGCCGACTTGATTGCCCTCGGTGACATCGCCGTTACCCTGGAAGATTCCTTGGTTTACGATGGTTGCCAAGACGATATCGCCATCAACATCACCGGTTTGCAGCGATACGGCAGAACCGTTGGCGCCATCATTGACGCTGACCGTACCAGTGTTGGTGAAGTTATAGTTGTCAGCGGTTCCATCGGCATAAACTGCGCCGTTGCGCTGATTGCCTGCGCCGACAATCTGGCCTTCGTTGATGACCTCAAGGCCTTCGCCATCGATGTTCAGCGCGCGGCTTTCCGAAGCGACAATACCTGAGTTCACGAACGAACCACCTGAGTGGTCACCGGTGCCAAAGTATACACCGTTCTGGATGCCGGTAATGAAGCCCTGATTTTCCAGCGTACCTTGGAAATTCACGCCATTGACGACACGAAGGCCAGCAACTGTGCCGTTGGCACCGCTGGAGGAGACGTTTCCGGTGTTTAGAATGGTCGCATCAGTGGTGCCGGTGTTGCCGACATTGCCGATACGAATGCCATCACCGGCAAGCGACGTAGCCGCACCAGCGTTTCCGCGCCCGGTGATCTCACCGGAGTTTTCCAGCGTGAAGGTGTTAGCACCGTCTGCCGCACCCCCGATTTCCACACCAAACCCGGAACCCTGGTTGTCTTCACCAGCGTCAATCCGGCCAGAGTTGATAACCGAGAAATCATCGGCAGTACCATCGGCGTAGACCGTCCCATTGCGCTGATCCCCGGTACCGAAAATGAACCCAGAGTTCTCAACGGTCAGGCCGATGCCATCAATGTTCAGAGCGCGACTGCCGGAAGACACGTTGCTCCCGTTGATGAACGAACCACCTGTGTGATCGCCATTGCCAAAGTAGACACCGTTGCGCACACCGGAGATGCCGCCGAGGTTAATAAATTCACCCTGAAAGTTCACTCCGTCGACAACACGGACGCCAGCGACGGTGCCATTGTTCCCTTCTGACGAAATGATGGTGATATTGCCGATCGACCCGTCGACGGTACCGGTGTTGCCAACGTTACCGATGCGAATGCCGTCACCGGCCAGCGACGAGGCTGCATCAGCGTTTCCGCGCCCAGTGATAACGCCGGCATTACCTAGCACAAAGGTGTTTGCACCGTCTTCTGCGCCACCGACTTCAACTCCGATGCCTGAACCCTGATTGCCCTCACCTGCGTCAATCAGACCGGAGTTCTGTACAGAGAAGTCATCCGCGGTTCCGTCAGCATAAACCGTCCCGTTGCGCTGATCGCTGGTGCCGAGGATCTCACCCTGGTTGGAAACCTCAAGACCGATACCATCAATGTTGAGTGCGCGGCTGTCAGATGACACAACACCGCCTGCTTCGTTCACAAAGCTACCACCTGTGTGATCCGCGTTGCCAAAGTAGACACCATTTTGAACACCCGAGATCGTGCCCGAGTTGGTGAATTCACCCTGAAAACCGACACCATCTACAAAGCGCACACCGGCTACAGTGCCATTGGCACCTTCCGAGCTCACCTCGCCGCGGTTGGTAATGTTCACCTCAGCAACGCCTTCATTGCCGGGGTTGCCGATGCGAATACCGTCGCCCGCCAGGCCTGTGCCTGCCGCGCCGTTGCCGCGACCCTGGATAACGCCGTCGTTTTCCAGCGAGAATGTGTTGGCGCCGTCGGCGGCCCCACCAATTTCTGCGGCGAAACCAGAACCTTGGTTGTGCTCGCCTGCGTCAATCGTTCCGTTGGCCAGATTGCGAACCGAGAAATCATCCGCAGTGCCGTCGGCATAAACGGTACCGTTGCGTTGGTCGCCAGTGCCCAGAATGTCACCGCCGTTGATCAGGTTGACACCCGAGCCGTCGATGTTCACTGCGCGGCTGCCGGATTGGATGGTGCCAAAGTTCAGCACGTCCAGGTCGTGTTCGCCTTCGCCGATATACAGACCGTTACGGGGACCTTCAATCACACCGGTCGAGGTGTTCAGGATCTCACCTTCGGCATTTACGCCATCGGCGATGCGGATACCGGCGGCTGTGCCCTGGTTGCTTTCGGTCGAGATCAGGCCGCTGTTGATGATTTCGGTTTCCAGCGTGGCGCCTTCGGCACCGTCATCAATGCGGATGCCGTCCCCGGCCAGCCCGGTATTGGCCGCACCTTGGCCACGGCCCTGAATCGTAGCACCAAAGCCGTTGAAGATGTCAGTTTCCACACGGTCGCCGACCTCGTCGCCGATTTGCAACGAGATACCAGCGCCCTGGTTGCCTTCGCCGGCGTCAATCGTGCCGCCCACAAAGTTCGAGATCGAAATGTCTTCGGTGGTGCTGTTGGTATAGATCGTGCCATTGCGCTGATTGCCGGTGCCGATGATGCCGCCAAAGTTGCGCACATCAATGCCTTGGCCCTGAATGTCTACTGCACGGCTGTCCGAACTGATCACACCGCCGCGGAAGTTATCCAGACCGCCAGAGCTTTGAGAGCCCGCAAACTGCACACCGTTGAACTCGCCCGCAATCTCACCAAAGTTGCGAACGCTTGCGCTGCCGGTGACCTGAACGCCTGTGGCCAATGCGTCAGGGCCGTTGTTCGCCTCAATCAAGCCCGAGCGGAAGTTGAATACGTCAACATCCTGCCCCTGCGCCTGAACAGCGGCGACGGCGTTGTTGGTGATGATCTCGCCAAAGTTCAGCAGGCGCGAGAAGTCATTTGCCAGAACAAAGGCTGGAGTGTCGTCGACGACGGTACTTTGAAAGAAGTTATTGAAAAGGGTTTGGCCGGCACGGTTGGTCTCTTGGGCTATGGTAGACGTGGTCAAGAGCTGAGCGCGCAGGCTTGTCAGCATTTGGGACAGCATGGGGTACTCCGTCAAAAATTGTTACGTTTGGCGGTCCGCCCGGTGTTTCGGACATTCCACGTAGCAAAGGGGTAGACGGCACCCCGTGTAAGCTGAAATTCATCGTGCAAATCGGTTGTATAACAAATGCTAATAATCACGGTTTTCGTGAGCGTCTGGGAAGTTCAACTTATATAAATCAACACGTTACGTCACAATTGTCCCGCATGACGTTCTATTCGAATGCGCTGGTTAACAGTTTTGTCAGCGAAATTGATCTGTATTTCATGCACCTTTCCCCGCTTTACGGTAGAGAAGCGAACGGTCCAGTGCCGTCTTTTGTATGACCGCAGAGAGATTGGGCGGATGAATTTCAGAGATTTGGAATACGTGCTTGCCATCGCGAAGCATGGCAAGTTCAGCCAGGCGGCGGTTGCGTGCAACGTTTCGCAACCTGCTCTGTCGAACCAGATCAAGAAGCTGGAACAGGAACTGGGTGTTGAACTGTTTCTGCGGCTGAATAGCGAAGTGCGGCCAACCGCGTTTGGTCAGAGCATCCTGAGTGTCGCTGAATCCATTCTGTCGGACGCACAGAAGATCCGCGATTCCGCCACCCAATTTCGCGACCCCGAGGCCGTTGCATATCGGATTGGCATGACGCCAACGCTTGCACCGTACCTGACGCAGTATTTTTCAGAGCTGTTCAGCGATATTTTTCCGCGTATGCGAGTGACAATGATTGAGGATCTTCCACAGAACATGTTGCAGATGGTTGAAGACCATCAGCTGGACATGGCGCTGGTGGCTCAGGTCAACAACAGTGACGCTTTGGCTTTCACGTCGATTTGGTCCGAACCCCTGTTTCTGGCCATGCGCGAGGGGCATCCGCTGTGTATGCTTCCTTCAATAGCACCTGAGGGCGTTCCCGCGCATGACTTTATCCGGCTTCCTCACAGTTTCGGCTATGAGCTTGAGGACCGTTTGCCCAAAGCTGATCCTGCGATCCGGGTCGCAAAGCGGTTTGATCTGAGCGCGCTGAGGTTTGAAACGATCTGTCGGCACATCTGTCATTCTGATGATTGTACAATTGTGTCGGCCCTGGCTGCCGAGCAATTCAAGCGGGACAAATGGCCCTTGTGTTTTGTTCCGTTTGAGGGCCCAGGAAACCTACGCAACCTTGGGGCCGCGACCCGCCCGGGATGCCCCAGAAACCCCGTGCTGAACCGTGTCGGTGCATATATTCAGGACCGGCCACCGGTTGGTGTGACCCCAACATTCTCGCAATAAATACCCGTCGATCCTTTTGATCATGCAACGCAATGATGCGGGGCAGTCTTTCGGCTGCTTCCTTTGCATTTGGTTAAGCTGTGCAAGAGCTATCAAAGTGAGTTGACAATGGATTTTGTATTTTGGATACATTGGGCACAGATTTCGCGGCGATGAGAGTCGTCAGAAATTGCTTGGTCAACAAAAGCAACGCGAAAGCCGATTGAAAATTTTTCTGGGAGACAATCATGAAACTTAAATTTTTGGCTGCAACAGCGGCAGTTGCCCTGTGCAGCGCAGCCGCTCAGGCAAATACGCTTGTTTATTGTTCAGAAGGCTCACCCGAAGGGTTTGACCCGGCGCTTTTTACGGCCGGAACCACCTTTGATGCCTCATCGCACCCGATCTACAACCGCCTGCTGGAATTCGAAACCGGTACGACCAACGTTATCCCCGGTCTGGCCGAAAGCGTCGAAGCCAGTGATGATGGTCTGGAGTACACATTTAAGCTGCGTCAGGGCGTTAAATTCCATTCGAATGACGAATTCACACCGACCCGCGATTTCAACGCGGATGACGTGATCTTCTCGTTCATGCGCCAAAAGGATGACAGCCATCCTTATAATCAGGTGTCAGGCGGTACGTGGGAATACTTCAAGGGTATGGGTATGCCCGATCTGGTCGAGTCCATCAAAAAGGTCGACGACTACACCGTCAAATTCACGCTGACCAAGCCTGAAGCGCCGTTTGTTGCCAATATGGCGATGGATTTCGCTTCGATCCTGTCTGCAGAATATGCAGATGCAATGATGGAAGCCGGGACGCCTGAAAAGCTGAACACCGCGCCCATCGGTACTGGCCCATTCTCGTTCTTGGCGTACCAGAAAGATGCCGTGATCCGCTATGCCCAGAATGCCGACTACTGGAAGGCTCCTGCGGATGTTGAGAACCTGATCTTTGCGATCACTCCGGACGCATCCGTGCGTTATCAGAAGCTGAAGGCTGGCGAATGCCACATCATGCCGTATCCCAACCCGGCCGACATTCAGGCAATGCAGGATGATGCTGACATCAACATGATGGAGCAAGAGGGTCTGAACGTCGGTTATCTGGCCTACAACACCACGATGGCGCCGTTTGATAACCCGAATGTCCGCAAGGCGCTGAATATGGCGATCGACAAGAACGCGATCATCGACGTGGTGTTCCAGGGCTCGGGTCAGGTTGCCAAAAACCCGATCCCGCCAACAATGTGGGGCTACAACGACGCGATCACCGACGATGCCTATGATCCAGAAGCGGCCAAGGCGATGCTGGAAGCCGAAGGTGTTTCCGACCTGTCGATGAAGGTCTGGGCTATGCCGGTACAGCGTCCGTACAACCCGAATGCGCGTCGTATGGCCGAACTGATCCAGGCGGATTTCGCGAAGGTTGGCGTGGACGTCGAGATCGTGTCCTATGAATGGGGCGAGTATCTGTCGCGTTCGAAAGATCTGGACCGGGACGGTGCCGTTCTGTTGGGTTGGACCGGTGACAATGGTGACCCAGACAACTTCCTGGCGGTTCTGCTGGGCTGTGACGGTCGCGAAGCGTCGAACCGAGCACAATGGTGCCATGAGCCGTTCGAAGATCTGATCCTGAAGGCCAAACAGTCCACGGATCAGGCTGAACGCACCAAGCTGTATGAAGATGCTCAGGTCATCTTCAAAGAGCAGGCCCCGTGGGCAACCATTGCGCACTCGGTCGTGTACATGCCGATGAGCAATAAGGTTCAGGGCTATAAAGTGCACCCGCTGGGCGGCCACATCTTCTACGGTGTGAGCGTCGAATAAACCACCACTCAACGACCGGAGCCGCCCAATTGGCGGCTCCGGTTTTCTTTATTGGGAGGTCGGCGCGAATGCCGGATTTGTCCGAGTACCAACAACTGGCAAAGGACATGTCAGTAGATGCCGTGGCACTGGTGCCCGGCCCAAATTTTACCCGAGCTTTGGGAAAACCCTTCATGAGCCACGAGCGGCCTTTTGTGGTCGTCATCCCGGCCATAGGTGAACCAGCCGCGATTGTTCCCAATCTGGAATTGGGCTCATGGGCGCTGGTCGGATTTGACGGCGCTGTCTTCGACTGGCGCGACCAGACGGGCTATGACGACGCCTTCGCGGCGCTGGCTGAACACATGCCGCTGCGATCTCTCGCGGTCGAAGGGCAGGTGATGCGCGTCTTTGTCTCTAAGGCCTTTACCCGTGCCTTGCCCGAGCTGCGGATCGTGGACGCGGAACGAGAGATATCCGGCCTGCGCATCATCAAGACAGACGATGACATTGCAGCGCTGCAAGCGGCGATTGATATCTCGGAACGAGCGCTGGAGCGGGTCGTTGCGGATGTTCGTGTGGGTCAGACAGAAGTACAGATTGAACAAGCTTTGATCCAAACGCTGTTCGCCGAAGGAGCCGCGTCGCTGGCCTTTTCACCTATCGTGACAGCCGGAGGAAACTCGGCTCAACCGCATGGTAAAGCGCGCGCGGATTATCAGATCAAAGCAGGCGACGCGCTGCTGTTCGATTTCGGCGCACGCAAACACGGGTTTGCCGCCGACATCACACGCACCTTTTTTGTCGCCGAAGCCTCAGATGAGGGCAGGGCGGTCTACGACACGGTTTTGCGTGCCAATCTGGTCGGGTTCGAAGTTTGCAGACCCGGAGTAACCGCCCACGATATCGACGACGCGGTGACCAGCGTGCTCGAGGCCTCGCCCTATGCAGATCGTATCCGCACCAAGACTGGTCACGGGCTGGGCCGCGATGTGCACGAAGCGCCCTACATCATGCGTGGCAACAGCCAGATCATGCACGCGGGCATGGTTTGGACAAACGAGCCGGGCCTCTATGACCTGGACAATTTCGGCGTTCGGATCGAAGATGACGTACTGGTGACCAAAGACGGTTGCCGGTCGTTGACCAGCTTTCCCAAAGAACTAACAATCATAGGGCGCTGATGTTTGGCTATTTCCTTACCCGCCTCGGCATGTTCGTTCCGACATTTCTGGGCGTAACACTGATCTCGTTCATGTTCATTCGGGTGCTTCCAGGCGATCCGATCATCGTCATGGCCGGTGAACGCGGAATGTCCGAAGAACGCTATCAGGAGATGGTCGAGAAGCTGGGCTTCGACAAACCTGTTCTGCAGCAATACTGGGACTATCTGGTTGGCGTGTTGCATGGTGATTTGGGCGAGAGCTTTGTCACCAAGAAGCCGGTTTGGGACGAGTTCTTTGCCCTGTTTCCGGCCACGCTGGAACTGTCGATCTGCGCCATGATTTTTGCAGTAGCTTTGGGGCTGCCTGCGGGCGTTATTGCAGCTGTGAATCGGGGCAAATTCTTCGACCGGGCGCTGATGTCGTCCGCGCTGATCGGGTATTCCATGCCGATCTTTTGGTGGGCGCTGTTGTTGATCATCGTGTTTTCCGGCAACCTTGGTTGGACGCCTGTCTCAGGCCGGATCGACCTGCTGTACTACTTTCCAAGTGTCACAGGCTTCATGTTGATCGACAGTCTGCTGTCCGGGCAGGAGGGGGCCTTTGGATCGGCTGTACGCCATCTGATCCTGCCGACCATTGTTCTGGGCACGATCCCTTTGGCCGTAATTGCGCGCCAGACCCGTTCGGCCATGTTGGAAGTGTTGGGTGAGGATTACATCCGCACGGCCCGCGCCAAGGGCCTCGCCCCCGCGCGGATCAATGGGCTGCATGCGCTGCGCAATGCGCTGATCCCGGTGATTACAGTGATTGGCCTGTCGGTCGGCACTTTGCTGGCCGGAGCGATCCTGACCGAGACAATCTTTAGCTGGCCTGGCATCGGCAAGTGGATGGTCGACAGCATTTTCCGCCGTGACTATCCGGTGGTGCAGGGTGGTCTGCTGATGATCGCTGTCATCGTCATGCTCGTAAACCTTCTGGTCGATGTCCTTTACGGCGTCATCAACCCAAAAATCCGGAGGCGGTGATGGCTGAATTGTCCGCGACCCCACCAAAAACCGAAGACCGCCCCAGCGCTCTGCGAGAGTTCTGGTATTACTTCAGCGAAAACCGCGGTGCGGTGATGGGCCTTTGGGTCTTTGCCGCTTTTGTCTTCTGCGCGGCCTTTGCGCCTTTGTTGGCCCCCTACGACCCGACTGAACAGTTCCGCAATCACATTCTGCAACCTCCTGCGTGGCAAGAGGGCGGCAGTTGGGCCTTCCCGTTGGGCACCGATCCGTTGGGTCGGGATATGCTGTCGCGGCTGATCATGGGATCGCGTTATTCCTTCTTTGTCGGCATCGTGGTGGTTTGTGTGGCCGTGACGGGCGGGGTGATTGTCGGCCTGCTGTCGGGTTTCGCGCCCAAATGGGTCGATACGATGATCATGCGGGTGATGGACATAATCCTGTCCTTCCCCTCACTGCTGCTTGCGCTGGTTCTGGTTGCCATCCTTGGTCCCTCGTTGACCAACGCGATGATCGCCATCGCCATTGTTTTCCAACCGCATTACGTGCGTTTGACACGGGCATCAGTGTTAGCAGAGCGGCAAAAGGATTACGTGACCTCGGCTCGCGTTGCCGGTGCCAGCAAGGCCCGACTGATGTTCAAGACTGTGCTGCCGAATTGTCTGGCTCCGATCATCGTTCAGGCGGCGCTGTCGTTTTCGACCGCCATTCTGGATGCCGCAGCCCTTGGCTTTCTGGGCATGGGGGCGCAGCCGCCCACGCCGGAATGGGGCACCATGCTGGCCGAAGCGCGTGAGTTCATTCTGCGTGCGTGGTGGGTGGTGACGTTCCCGGGCCTTGCCATTCTGGTCACCGTGCTGGCCATCAACCTGATGGGCGACGGTCTGCGCGACGCGCTGGACCCGAAGCTAAAGCGGAGTTGACGACATGAGCCTGTTGGATATCCGAAACCTCACCGTCGAGTTTGCCACCGCCTCGGGTCAGTTCCGGGCCGTAGATGGCGTTGATCTGTCTGTCGACAAGGGCGAATTGATGGCCATTGTTGGCGAAAGCGGCTCAGGTAAGTCCGTGTCGATGCTGGCGCTGATGGGATTGCTGCCTTGGACTGCTACGATCACCGCTGATCAACTGAGTTTCGAAGGCATCGATCTGACCCAGATCTCTGCCCGTGACCGCCGCAAGATCATCGGCAAGGACATCGCTATGATTTTCCAGGAGCCGATGTCATCGCTGAACCCATGCTTTACGGTTGGCTTTCAGATCAAGGAAGCCTTGCGCATCCACTTGGGCCTGAACCGAAAGGACCGGCACCAGCGCGCTATCGAACTGTTTGATCAGGTCGGCATCCCCGCGCCCGAAAGCCGCCTGAACACGTTTCCGCACCAGATGTCCGGCGGCATGAACCAACGAGTAATGATTGCGATGGCCATCGCCTGCAAACCCAAGCTGTTGATTGCGGACGAGCCGACAACGGCACTGGACGTGACAATTCAGGCGCAAATCCTTGATCTGTTGGTTCGCCTACGGGACGAACAGGGCATGGGTTTGGTCCTTATCACTCATGATATGGGCGTTGTCGCCGAGACCGCCGAGCGGGTTCAAGTCCAATATGCTGGCCAAAAGGTCGAGGAGCAGGCAGTCAAAGACCTGTTCCGCACCCCGCGTCACCCCTACACAACTGCGTTGCTTAACGCGCTTCCGGAACGGGCGACGTCGAAGATGCTGCCTACTATTCCCGGCGTCGTTCCAGGGCAGTTTGACCGGCCAAAAGGGTGTCTGTTCAGCCCCAGATGCCAATATGCAGATGATCTGTGCCGATCGTTGCCCCCAACTCCGCACAGTGCGGAGTTCGGCAAGGCGCGTTGCCATTACGTTGAAAAGATAACAACCGGAGAGCTGGCATGACCGCCCCCATCGTTCAGGCCAGTGAATTGGCCAGGTTTTATACCGTAAAAGGCGGGTTGTTGTCGAAGGCCGCAACGGTCAAGGCCTTGTCTGGTGTGGATTTCGAACTGCGGCCGGGCAAAACGTTGGCAATCGTGGGAGAGTCTGGTTGTGGGAAGTCCACCCTCGCAAGGGTGGTGACGATGATCGAAGAACCGACCTCGGGCAGTCTGACCATCGATGGCGTTGAAATAACTCCATCGAAATGGGCCCAGATGCGTGAAACTGTGCAGATCGTGTTTCAGGATCCATATGGCTCGCTCAACCCGCGCCAACGGATCGGTCAAATCCTGCAAGAGCCATTGATAATTAACCGCCGCGAGATGTCCGCAGCCGACCGCGAGGCGCGCGCGCGTGAAATGATCGACCTCGTGGGTTTGCGCCCCGAACATTACGACCGCTACCCACACATGTTTTCGGGCGGGCAGCGCCAGCGGATTGCAATCGCCCGCGCCCTGATGCTGAACCCCAAGGTGCTGGTGCTGGATGAGCCGGTTTCAGCACTGGACGTCTCAATCCAGTCGCAAATTCTGAACCTGCTGGTCGAATTGCAGGAACGTCTGAACCTTGCCTATCTGTTCATTTCGCATGATTTGTCGGTGGTAAAGCACTTTGCCGACGACGTAATTGTCATGTATTTGGGCCGCGCGGTTGAGAAGGCACCGAAAGAAAAGCTGTTTGCTGCCCCTAGGCATCCCTATTCCAAGGCTCTTTTGTCGACAACACCTCGCGCAGATCCCGACGCGCGCAAGGATCGGATCAAACTAGAAGGCGAGCTTCCGTCCCCGATGAACATCCCCAAAGGCTGTGCCTTTGCACAACGGTGCTGGCTTGCAACCGAAGAATGCCGTGCAGCGCCGCCAGAACTTAGCGGGTCAGACCACAAAGTGGCGTGCCTGCATCCTCTTGGGTAAGAAAGCTGACATTCAGCCGGTTTCACCTTTCCGTGTCTTGATAACCATCGCCAACAACTGATCCTTGGTCCGTTGAATATGCTTGGTCAGCAGTTCACCTGCGGCATCAACCTGACGTTTGCGTGCCAGCGACAAAAGCTGTCGGTGGTCTTGCTTGGCGGGCTCGCGCTGTTCCATGACGCTTAGATGCATACGGACATAGCGGTCCGATTGCAGATTGACCCGTTGAAGAATCTCATTGGTCAGCCCACGATCAGCAGCCGCATAAAGGGCTTTGTGGTATTCATAATTCAGGCTGCCCCACCGCCCGACATTGTAAGCTTCGTAAGACCTTTCCATGTCGTCGAGCAGCTTCTCGCATCTGGCAAAATCAGCTTCTGTCATCTGCGGAATAGACCGTTTGAACAGGTCGACCTCCAAAAGAACGCGAAGGTCGAAAATCTCGCCAATTTGCGAAAGCGAATGCGAAGTCACCGATGCACCACGGTTGTTTGTCAGTTGCACAAGGCCTTCGGCATCCAGCCGTTTCAGTGCTTCGCGGATCGGCATGCGCGAGACATCATAGTCCTCTGCAAGGGCCTCTTGCCGGATGGTTTCACCTTCGGCCATCTCTCCGCTTAGGATACGTTCCCGCAGATCATTCGTGATGACTTCTGGAAGACTTTGGCGTGCGATCGCGCGGGTTCTGGGCATAAGAGTGGTCTCGGTCGGTCTAAGTTGTATCCAAAATACAAAATGAGCGTTCGATTTCCAAGGGCCTTACATCTATTGATATCTTAAAGTTGCTCGAGCGTTTCAGCAGGCCAGCGACGATGCGGTATTCGAACGCGAAGGAGGGGTGTAGTGGTCAGCCAACGTTTCCTGCCCAAGGGGGCGATTTCCGTCGACGTTCCTTATGATGGACCGCCCAAGGCCTTTCATTTTCTATTGCTGCCGAATACCACGATGTTGGCGTTTAGCGCTGCGATTGAACCTTTGCGTATTTCCAACCAACTGGCCCGAAAGCAATTGTTCGAATGGTATGTCCTTTCAGCAGATGGCGCGCCGGTCACGTGTTCGAACGGAATCCGCATTCAAGCTGACCAACCCATGCACGATCTGGAGCAGGGGGCCTATACTTTCGTGTGTTCCGGCACTGAGCCGATGGCCTCGTTTGATACCCCGGTTCTGAATTGGATCCGTCGGCAAAAGGCGCATGGATGCGATTTTGGTGGTATCTGCACTGGGGCCTTTGCCTTGGCCAAGGCCGGCCTGATCGGTGACAAGAAATTCACCGTTCATTGGGAAAACCGCCCCGGGTTTTGCGAGTATTTTCCGACAATGACGCCAACCCAGAGCCTGTACGAGATTGACGGCAAGCTGCGCACTTGCGGGGGAGGGCACGCCAGCACCGATATGATGCTGGAAGTGATTGAGGAATTGTTCGGCAACGCCCTGGCCATCAACGTGTCCGAGATGTGTTTGCACCGACGCGTCGGTGAAAGTGGCAGCAATCAGGTTTCGCCCGTCTCGGCCCTTTTGGGGACGCGCAACGGCAAGCTGGTCGAAGCTGTCCAAATCATGCGGGACAACATTGAATCGCCGCTCAGTCTTGAAGCGGTAGCGGATCAGGCGTCACTGTCCAGACGCCATATGGAACGGCTGTTCCAGCAGCACACCAAGATGTCGCCCGGCCAGTATTATAATAACCTCAGGCTGGATCGCGCCTTTGCCCTTTTGAATGAAACCGATCTCAGTGTATCCGAGATTGCCTTTGCATCTGGGTTTTCCAGCACGGACAGGCTTTCGGTTCATTTCCGAGGCCGGTACAAGGTTTCGCCGCATAACTTCCGCAGATCGTGGTCGCACGAAAGTGGCAGCTAAGACCATTGGTGTGACTTGGATATCGAAGTGCATTCCAGCTCTGGACTGAAACAGTGGATTGCTCTGGCTTTCGACCCAACGCGGAAATTTTGCAATTCTGTGATCTATGGCTGGCATTAGAACGGGCGCAATTAATCCAAGGCTACGAAGATGATGATGCAAATCCAGATCACAGCCCACCCGCGGGTCTATTCAATCCTGAATGTACCGGTTGAGAATACCTACGCGGGTACTTCCCGGAACTGTCATGATCTGGACGCGCTGGCGGCCGACTTACGCTGCCACGGTGGATTGACCGATCGGGGTATTCCCTTCATCGTCAGTCGCGTGATCGACACTCCGCAGCGCCATCAATTGCGCAATTTTGAAGCACTGCTTTTTGCCACCACAGCGGCGGCCCATTAATCATGGACGATATCATGAACACATCCGGTATCCGCAATGAAGGCATGCGAATTGGCGGCGAGATTGTCTTTACCGATGCTAAAATCTCGGTCCACTACCCCTATACGAACGAGACTATTGGTACCGTCCCTGTGGGCACTTCTGAACTTGTACGCAAAGCTTTTGAAATCGCCGCAAATTACACGCCCAAACTGACGCGTTATGAACGTAGCGAGATTTTACGGCGTGCTGGCGTTTTGATTGGTGAAAGACGCGAATACCTCGCAAAATGGCTGACGCTTGAGCTTGGCATCTGCCATCAACACTCGATCTATGAAACCAAGCGCGCGCAGGACGTTTTTCAGTTCGCCGCCTCCGAGGCCCTGAAGGACGATGGTGAGGTTTTCTCGTGCGATCTGACCCACAACGGCAAGGCGCGCAAGATTTTCACCAAACGCGAGCCGGTCAGAACCATCAGCGCAATTACACCGTTCAATCACCCTCTGAACATGGTCAGCCACAAGATTGCACCGTCCATTGCCACCAATAACTGCATGGTCTGCAAACCGACCGAGCTGACCCCACTGACGGCCCTGACGCTGGCGGACATACTTTACGAGGCAGGGCTGCCGCCCGAAATGTTTCAGGTCGTGACTGGCTGGCCGAAAGAGATCGGCGATGAGATGATCACCAATGAACACATTGACATAGTCACCTTCACGGGCGGCGTACCGGTAGGCAAGATGATTGCGTCCAAGGCGGGTTACAAACGGCAGGCACTGGAGTTGGGCGGCAACGATCCTCTGATCGTGCTGAATGATCTGAATGACGCCGATCTGGACAAAGCCGCCAGTATAGCTGTGGCCGGGGCTACAGGGAATTCGGGGCAACGCTGCACCGCGATCAAACGCATTCTGGTTCAGGAAAGCGTGGCAGATAGATTTGTGCCACTTGTTCTGGAAAAGGCAAAAGCGATCCGGTTTGGTGACCCTCAGGACCCAGAAACGCAATTGGGTTGCGTTATCCACGCACAAGCCGCCGAGTTGTTCGAAAACCGCGTGCTGAAGGCTGCGCAAGAGGGCGCAGAAATCCTCTATCACCCCGGCCGCGACGGTGCACTGTTGCCGCCGATCGTCGTCGACAAGGTGCCCCACGGCAGCGAGTTGGTGATGAAAGAGACCTTTGGTCCAATCGTGCCGATCGTTCGTGTTCCAGATGATGATGCGCAAGTCATGCAGATCTCAAACGGCACCGCATTTGGTTTGTCGGCGGGTGTCTGTACAAATGATCTGAACCGGGCGATTACCTACATCAACGGTTTGAACGTCGGCACCTGCAACATCTGGGAACAGCCCGGCTACCGGATCGAAATGTCTCCTTTTGGCGGCATCAAGGACAGCGGCAACGGCGTCAAAGAAGGCGTGATCGAGGCGATGAAATTTTTCACCAACGTCAAAACTTATTCACTGCCCTGGCCCGAGTGACTTTTCAGCCCTTTTTCTGTTGCGGGAAATTGTGACAATTGCACAAACAGGGGGCTCAGCCCTGCACAACGTTCTGCCGTTGCACACCCAAGCCTTTGATCCCCAACTCCATCCTGTCGCCGGGTTTTAAATAGGTCGGCGGATTTTGGCCCATGCCCACGCCCGGAGGGGTGCCTGTTGAAATCACATCTCCCGGCTGTAGCGACATGAACTGCGAGAGATGAGAGATTACAGTCGCCACACTAAAATGCATCGTTCTGTTCGAGCCATCCTGAGTTCGTTGCCCGTTAACCTCAAGATACATCTGCAGGTCCTGCGGATTTGGCACCTCATCCCGTGTCACAAGCCATGGACCTATAGGACCGAACGTGTCGGCGGATTTGCCTTTGACCCACTGGCCCGAACGGTGCAGTTGGAAATCGCGTTCTGATATGTCGTTGATAACGCAATAACCGGCGACATGGTTCAAGGCTTCAGCTTCCGAGACGTATTTGGCCTCTTTCCCGATCACCACACCCAGTTCCACCTCCCAATCGGTTTTGACCGAACCACGAGGGATTTCGACCGTATCGTTGGGGCCAACAATAGCTGATGTCGCCTTGAAAAAGATCACCGGTTCCTGCGGCAGCTCCATCCCACTTTCGGCCGCGTGATCGGCATAGTTCAGACCAATGCAGACGAACTTGCCGACCTGACCGACGCAAGCGCCAATCCGCGGTTGACCATCCACCAGAGGCAGGCTTGCCATATCCAACCTGCGCAATCGGTCCAGGGCTTCATCGCCAAGCGACTCGCCTGTGAGATCATCAATCACACCCGACAAATCACGAATTGCGCCCTGGGCATCCAGAAGACCGGGCTTTTCCGCGCCCTTGGGACCGAACCGCAGTAATTTCATTGATAGTGTTCCCTTTCCTCAGAGCGTCCGCGGCCATCATTAGCCAACAGGGGTGCGGATGGGAAATTCCGTTGTATTTGACCGGACAGCACACTTGTCGACCCCCTGCACCAAAAACTCAAATCTTGTGGTGAATTAAACAGAGGACAGAGATACTGTAATCTCATTTCGTAATTTTTATTTTTTTGTGCTAGTGTCCGAGCAGATTTTACTGATTTCTTTCAAAGGTACTATTTATCGTGAGCAACAATTCACAAAACACGTTCAGGTTGCGCCCGATGGAAAGGGCAGATCTGGATTCCGTTCTGAGTTGGTTTCAGGACGTTGAAGACCTTGCGCGTTTCGATCGTACAACGCGCGTGCCCCTCAATACATCGCATGCCGAAGAATTTTGGAGAGATTCATTTACGTCTTCCGATGCCAGCCGCAAATGTTGGTTTGTCGTCGAGTCCTCCGCAGGTGAGGCCGTTGGGCTGGCCGGGCTCGAGTCTATCTCGAACATCAATCGCGATGCAGTGGTTGCAGTTTTCGTCAACAAGGCAATGCGCAGATCCGGCGTCGGGCTCCGGGCATCTGCTTTGGTGTTGGATCTGGCATTTCGACAGCTGGGGCTGAACCGCATAACGTCTTATTATCGTGAGGACAATCATCACAGCCGTGATCTTGTTGCCAAGATAGGATTCCGGATTGAAGGGACGATGCGTCAAGCGTGGTTCGCTGAAGGTGAGTTTCAAGATATGGTTGTTGTGGGCATTCTGAAATCCGAGTGGATGGTTCGCCGAAACGTTTTGGCACAGGAACTGGATGCGAATACGATCGTGACTTTGGGGCCGAATGATTGCGCCGACTGGTCATGGCCACCTCGGATCGCAGAGGTGTGATCAGTTCCGATCAAAACTGCTTCGGTCGTCAAAAACGTTTTTTGATATATGTTGGTTACGGGTCCGCTACGAATCCGAAAAAAGAGTAACACTTGTGAGTACGACAATTTCTGACATTCCAATTACTCAACGGCTTGGCGCAGTATTGTTCGCTGATGTCGTAGGATACTCCCGGCTCATGAGCGAGAATGAGCTGGATACCTATAATGAATTGAAAGCATTGATTTCTTTGCTTGAGGCATCGTGCGCAAAGTACAACGGCCGAGTGGTTGAGGTACGTGGGGACGGGATTTTGGCCCTGTTCGAAACTGCCACCAGCGCAGTAGAATTCGGGGTCGAATTGCATCAAATCGCAAGCGATCAGAATAAAACCCGCGCGCAGGATCAGCGAATCAAGTTCCGGGCCGGGATTCACCTTGGTGAGATACTGATAGACGAACGTGGCATTCACGGCGACAACGTCAATATCGCGGCACGGTTGCAAGAGATAGCCGAGCCTGAGCGGGTCTATGTCAGCTCTGCCGTGTATGATCAGGTCTGCAATCGCCTGCGATATGGGTACGAGTTTCTGGGGCCAAAACAGCTCAAGAACATCATGAATCCTGTCTCGACCTACTGCGTCCGCAGCGAAGTGGCCGGCGCGACCATGGCCGGCACGATGCGCCCGGATTTGAAAGGGGACATATTCGAACGGCCGGATACGCCTTCGGTGGCCGTTCTGCCCTTCAGCAGCTCTGGCGGCGATGAGTCCGACAGCTGGATCGCCGAAGGTCTGACAGACGACATCATCATGAATCTGTCCAAGTTCCGGAACCTTTTTATCATCGCCCGGAACTCGTCATTTTTCTTCAGGACACAGTCGATGCCTCCGAAAGAGGCCGCGCAAAAGCTGAATGTCCGCTATGTCGCGCGCGGCAGTGTACGTCGGTCAGCCAGTCGGATCAGGATTTCCGCCGAGCTGATTGATGCCAACACCGAGCGCACGATCTGGGGCGAACGGTTCGATCGCAAGATTGACGATATTTTCGACATTCTCGACGAGGTGACGGAGTGCATTGTTGCCGCCACTGCGGTGATGATCGAATCGCATGAAAAGCAGCGCATGATTCAGGCGATTCCAAACGACCTTGAGGCCTATGGTTCTGTCCTGCAAGGTCAGCACCACATCTTCAAATACACCCGAAACGACAACCGAAAGGCGCAAAATTTCTATCAATCAGCCCTTGAGCGCGACGAGGGGTATGCCCGAGCTGCAGCAGCGCTGTCGCGAACCCTAAATATCGACTGGCGTTATTCCTGGGCCGAAGAGCCGTCACAATCGCTGGAAAAGGCGTTGATGTTGGCGCAGCGCGCAATTGAGCTGGACCCGACCGACGCGCGTGGTTTTGGCGAATTGGGCTATGTGCATCTTTACCGCAAAGAGCATGACGCAGCCATCCAATCCTATCAGAGGGCGTTGGCGTTAAACCCAAATGACGCGGATATGCATTCTGACTTTGCTGATGCGCTGGCTCATTCAGGTGACAACGAAACGGCCATAACGCATCTTCAGCAGGCAATGCGTCTAAATCCCTATTTTCCGGATCAATACCTTTGGCATCTTGGTGGGGCGTACTACAACCTCAGACGCTATGAGGATGTAATTGAGACGGTCAACAAGATGAACAATCCGACCGAGGGGCAGCGCATGCTGGCCGCAAGCTATGCTCAGCTAGGTCAAACGGACATGGCCCGTCTTATAAGGGAAAAGCACCGCGAGGCACATCCTAACTTTTCGCTGGCCCGCTGGACGACCGTTCAACCGGATCGGCTAGAGGAAGATACGCAGCACTTTGTGGAAGGTCTGAAAAAAGCCGGGTTCTGAAAAGCAAAGGGGCACCCAATTTCAGGTGCCCCAGAATATTTCTCGCAAACCGGGCTTAGTCGCCGCCGCGCACCTTTGCGCCGCTGACCTTGGCACCGCTCACCTTTGCGCCACTGACTTTGGCACCGCTGACTTTCGCGCCGCTGACCTTTGCACCGCTCACTTTGGCACCGCTTATCGCCGGGCTGTCAAAACCGAAATAGATGTCCAGCAGGACCTGCTCGAACTGGCCGGTCATCACATCCATACGAAATGTGAAGTCAGCCTTGTCGTAGTCCCAGACTCGCATATCATTGGAAAACTGATAATCCGCCGAAGCAACACCAGAAAGCGTCGGACTTACTGGCGCACGAGAACCCTGACCTACAGGCGCATTCGCTTCGGTTGCTGAATCACCTTCACCATGTACCAGGAAAATAGTGGGTTCGGGCAGTTCATAGTACGTGCCTTCATATGCGAAGCCGTAGATCCTGGCGAGTTGGGCATCGTCATCCAGCTGTTCCGCAAGATGATTATTGTTGCCGCGCCGTTTTCTGCGCCTGCCGACTTGCTCGAACTGTTGTTGCCCAAGATCAAATCTGCCTGTTTGCTCCCAAAACGGTTTTTGGGGATCGAACTGCGTGCCCTTCCGCACTCTGATCAACGTCCCGCGTTTAACTTGTGTTTTGTTAAACCAGGAGCTGTCCGTATCGTCCGCCACGGTGTAAATGCCGTTTTGATCCAAATTGGCCTGATTTTTCACCAATACGCGGTCACGCGGCTTCAATGTCACGCCGTCGACTGAGGCCCCCTTCAAAGGAGGTTGCATATTTGCGGTGGTGGCTGCTTTTACTTTGGTTTGTGACTGGATTTTTATATCTTCAATAATTCGACCAAACAACAACACTTCTGAAAAACTGAGCAAGGATTCAGCCATATCTCTCTCTCCCAATTACGGGATCGACGAAGCCAGAACCCTCATCTCCCCCTCAAAATAAGCTCGAAAAATATTCGAGCAAATGCGTTCCAATAAACTTCTTCCGATTGCATGCCACAAAACCGCTTAAAAATAAAGGATTTTACAGGTCATTCCGGCACCTGCGTGCGAACCGAGGCCGAGTGGCTCTCTTCTTCGGGATCGGGCAGACGCGGACCGGCAGACATCAGACCAATATCTCGCATGCGGAAGTTGCCTTCGATGATGTCGCGAAAAGCACCGCCAGTGATTTCCTGGTCGACCGCCAGCAGGGCCTTTTCAACACCGAAATAGCTGAGCATATCCGCATCCAGTCGCTCCCATGTGTCGGCCAGATAGGTTCCCAGAAAATCGCGCGCTTCAAGCAAAGCGATCCGGAAACCTTCCGGGTTTTCGGCATAACGGGCATCGAACACACCCTGCATAACCTCGCTGTAATCCGGAGAGTCTTCCAGTTGATCGGACAGGTGTTCTTCTTCAGGTGAGATCAGCCCATGCAGCAGCAGGCGTTCGTGATAAATGTCTACGAAAATGTCGAACATCGCTCCGGTCAACGGTTCGGAAAGATCGTGTTCGCTGGTCCATCCGGCCGCAAACTCTGACATGGACCGTGTGTTGGCGGCAATTCGGATTTGCGCGTTTTCCCCGAGTTCTGCAAACCGGTTCAGACGATTGAATGTGTAAAGGTTGCCCCGCGTGTTTTTTAACAGAGCGTCAACTACAGAACCAAAATGTAGCGACGCAAGAAGGGCGACCATATCGGCAGCTGACTCGTGAAACCCATAATATTCGCCCGACGCATCCCCATCTGACGGCATACCAATGACGCTATAGATAATGGCATGTCCAATTTCATGGGAGACAACGTCAAAGTTCAGGCTGTATGGCCGGTACTCATCTCCATGTTCGTGCGTGCCGCCTGTTTCCAGAAACCCCCAGCCAATATGTGCGTTATCCAGACTGGGTAGCAGGGACAATTCAAGCCGGTCGAAATCGCGCGCGAAATGCCACGGGATTGGGCGATCAAAATACCCTTGCCACACATCCATTGTAAAATGGGCCGACCCGAACAAATGCGCTGCTTCAAATGCGGGGTCGGATGGGGCAATATGAAAGAAATTCCCGAACTCATCGGGCATTGCGGGCGGCTGAATGTACCCGTCCCACGGCGGCAGATACATACCCGGTCCATTCGGACCTGGAACGATGGCACCGTAAGGTGTGGTTTTTCCAACAGGGTTGACGGTGTACATGCGCGGACCGGAAGGCCCTGGCCCAATGCTGCCTTGCGGAGCCGAAATTTCGACAAGCTCCGGTTGCGCGCCAGGTTCCAGAAAAGGCGATTGCGGATACAGCAGGAACCGTGTGCCGGGTTCTTCGACGCTTGCAGTCTCATGTGTGTTCATCAATCGACCCCTCGTGCCGGGTGGAAGTCACTTTGCTCTTTGGAACCTCCGCACAGGAACTCCTGTGGCAAAACAAAAACTCTGCTTCGATCAATTCACCCAGTTCCACGCGCCCGGATAGGCCAAGCGAGGTTGCGTAGCTGTCCAGGTTATCCGGCACGTCCTGGTCAAGGCGCGCTTCAAAATACCAAACGACCATACGCAGACGATCCGCGCCCGAAAGGTGCCCATTCACAATCGCAGCTTTTTCCTTGGCGGCCGCCCGTTCCCGTAGATCGGTATACTTCCCGGCTCGTTTCAGTTCAGCCAACAATGGCCCATCCAACTGGGTCAAACGCGCGGCGACCGTCGCATCGATCCGAGCGGCATCCGTCAGTATGTCCTCGTATTCCGCAAGGTTCAGATCATTGGCGGCCAGCCATTCCATCAAATGCGCTTTTTGAGACAATCCAGCTTTGGCCCTATGGTCCGTCATCTGCCGGATCAGGGCGTCACGATCAGGTTGCCGATCCTGTTCGGCGGCTTCTTCCTGTGCCATCACGCTCAGCACTGCGCGGTTGCGCAATTCGGCGTAAAGCTCCGGGTCTAACCGCAACTCGTCGATCACCGTGTGTTTCTTTGCTTCGTTGGTGTCGATGCGGTTGCGCAACTGTTTCCACACCAATGTTGGTTCGGTCCGCGTTACGGGACTTGGGGGTAGGGTGCCCTGCGACAGGCAATCCGCCATAAGGGCCAGCATCGCCCGTGCGTCATCTGCCTTGGCATCAATTTGGCCGTCGGGTAGCCAATCCAAAAAGGCCGCTATTCCGGGTAGGTCGCTTAACTCTTTGCCGATGTTTTGCCAAATGCGGTGCCGATAGTGTCTGGATTTCGCATGCTCTAGGATAGTGGCGACGCTTTCAGAAGGTAAAATCCCCTGAGCCTGCGCCTGTTTGACTGTGGCTCGGATAGACACCATCGGTGTACTGAGCGGTTGAAACCCCAGCTCTGCCGGGCTGTGCAGAACCGCGACCTCATCGTCATCCTGCAAAACGCCGCTGAGGTAGTCCTCAAAGATCCCGCCAACACCGATCATTCCAAAATCGGCAAGTTCCGCTGCACGCAGGGCACCCATGCTGGCGCTGCCAAATACCGGTATCCCTTGTTCCATCGCCCACAAGATTTCCTTGTGCCAAACCGAGGGCACACCTTCGAAGAACCCATCTATGATCCCAATGGCGTGCGGTTGATCCTTGGCTGCGCGATAGACATCACCCTGCTGAACAGGGGGCAGGACAGCAGCATTCAACTGTTCGGTGACTTCGTGTGCTGGCAGGGTAGGGCCCACAAATACGACAACGTTCATGCGGTTTCCTGCCTGATCTGCAGCGCTCTTAGGCCCGGTACGTAGTCCGCGTCGTCGTGCGGCGCTTCCAAGCCCGGTATGACCGCCCGAACAACCGAAAGATCATATTCAGGCCGAGACAAGTCCACGATCACCACCTGAGAAACCCCGACGGCCTCTAACCTGATTAACAGCAAAGCCAGGTCATCCTCGAATGTCTTGGTTGAATGCGTCGGGCAGTCCTGAAAATTCCCTGTCGGAGGGGCGCGATCGATCAGATCCCGCACATATCTACGCCGATCCGTTTGCGCCTGATCAGTGAATTCTGCCGGATCCAGATCATCGCGCGCGCCCGAGATATAGGTCAGCCGGGTCTGAGCAGCCTCTGTCACCGCGCGCAGCAACGCGATTGCACGATCCGGATGACATCCGTCGCCGATGCCGATGTGACCAGGCTGCCCGCCAGCCTCGCAGATCACGCAGCGAAAACTGGCAATTCCGATATCCGACGTGGTGTTCCACAGCCCGATCTCCAGATTTGCGGTGGTGATTTTTTCAATGGCCGCCTGACATCGCTGATCATCGACAGTACCGGGATCAATACGCACGGTCGTGGATTGATGAGACCACAGCGTCGTTGCATCGCGCTCAATCAATTCGCAAATCGCATGACAACTCGCTTCGGCGACATTGTTGCCCGAAGCCAAACCATTCGTTGTTCTGGGAAATGCGCGTTGTCCAGCGAGTGGAGGCGTGGTGTAGTCAGTGTCCACCATCTCAAGCGGAACCCAGCAGGTGTGTTGGCTTTTCAAATCCCGGCCTTCGACCCATAACATGTTGCCGTTGGGATCAAATTGCGCGCCAGTGACCTTAGGCAATCGCTCCACTTCCACAACGGTCGCGTCATCCGCCAAATCGGTAAATCTGGCAAGCCGTTGCGGAAGTCGCACACGTTCGGCATGCCAGGATTCGATCGCTTCCATAACGCCTGAAGCTTGCGCTGCCTGCAACGACAGTCCCTTGCCAAGTGACACCGCAACGGATCTGGAATTGGGACGAGCGACCATAACAGTCGGTAAACCAATCCTATCCAGGCCGGTCAAATTTGCGATCCGAGTTATGCCCATTTCCCGAAGAAATGGTTGCACAATTCTTAAGGTGTGCTCGGGGTCGCGCAAACGGTGCGTGTCATACACGTAGGTCTTTTGTGAACTATCGGTCATTTCATCGACCTTGCCATAACAAACGTGCGGGTTCGCACAATATAACAAACTATACGCAAATAGGATGGTAGATGAATTCGCGTGGGTCAACCTTGCTGGTTTCTAGTAGTTATGTTCGAAACGTACAGGTGAATACTTACATCATTATATTTAACATAAGATCAATTATGCGATTTCATCGTCCGCGTTATTTTCATTGTTACCGACAATGGCGGCCATACGTTGAGCTTTCAGGCGTTACAGCGGGAATTAGCCGCGCATATCGAAACAGGAGGCTTGCTGGCAATACTGGCGGTTGAACATTCGTTCATCCTCGAAGCCAGGGACCGGATGAACATTGACCAATTTCTATCCAACGATGTGGTTGTGTTTGACAAGAGCCACCTGAACAAACTGTCACCAACAGAACTCTCTGACGTCTACGCACGATCTGCGAGGAGTTGGCGACCATGAAAAATCAAACATCCTGCCGTGTCAGAATGCTGCGTTCACTTTCGGTGGATCACACATCTCCATGTAACAATTGGGTGCACCACAAATGACATCTAAATGTGACGCGATCCACCGTCCCATTAGGGTGGTCAATTCAACAATGTGACAGATTGAACATCACCCCTACCCTAATGTGATAGATACCAAATGCTCCGCATCGGATATGCCAGAGTCAGCACCACGAGCCAAGATCTCGACATTCAAACGGCAGCATTGAAGAAAGCTGAGTGCGAGATCGTCCGGTCAGAAACAGGGTCAGGTGCATCGCGTGACGGGCGCACGGAATTAGGAACAATCTTCGAGTTATTACGCGTAGGTGATGAACTGGTTGTTCACCGACTTGATCGCCTTGGTCGGACTACGAAGGATGTTCTGAAACTGGTGCATGAACTGGATGCCAAAGGCGCTTCCCTGCGGGTCCTTGAACCGGAAGTGAGTACAGCCGGTGATCTTGGTTGAATGGTGGTAACAGAGCTCGGCATGGTCGCTGATATGGAACTGAAATTCATCCGCGACAGACAGAGAGCGGGTATTGATGCCGCCAAGGAAAGAGGTGTTTATCGTAGCAGACGAAAACAAGTAGATGACGCACAAATTCGATCTCTTGCGGCTAGCGGGTTATCAAAGGCCCAGATCGCACACGATTTGGGTGTGTCTCGGATGACTATATTTCGCGCGCTCGATGCACCGCTTGGGTCGCAGAATGCTTACGACCCAACAATTGTGAAAAACAAGATTGAAGGGCATTCACGCAAGGAAAAGTAGACGCTGTTTCCTGTCGGTTCGGCTTCATAGAATTGAAGATTCAAGCATTGTGGGGATCCCGTGAAGGCACTTGGCGATAGCTGGTCTATCGGAAGCATCTGCGGCGTTATCGGTCTTTTCACTAGGCACAAATGCCCCAGCAGGGTCGAGTTTACCCTTTGCAAATTCCAGTGCTTCTTTTGCACCTCTAGTGAGGCTATCGCCAATCTTAGTCATCGTTCTCTGCCAAAATTTTTGTTCATAACTGATAACATTTCTTGTTGTGCACGTCTGCTAAGCGAGATGTTGTTTTCTCTTGGTTGCAAACTGTCGCAAGGGCGATTGAACAATTTCTCTGAACTCCTTCAGGTGACCAGGTTTTACAGCACCTCTGACCCCCCTGCCCTCACGCTTTTAACGTTCTATTCTTCATTGTCTTGAGATAGCGAAGCCTCAAGCGCTTCGAGCAACATTTGCTCATGGCGAATTGGCATATCATCCACGCTCCAAGCGCGCCGATGGTCAGGCCAAACTTGTTCGAAAAGCTCCTCTGTCAGAACAACAAAGGAAATTCTTCCTCAATGTCTAAGCCAAGTCGGCCCCTTGGAAGCATGCTCGCTCAAATTAAATGCCGTATCTTGGCGCATCTCTGCGTCAAAACGTCTGCCTTGGATTGGCGGCAACTTTGGTCGTTTCATTCGTTTTCCTTTCAATCCGCACAACAGCAGACACGGAGAAATCCGTGTTGGGTGCGGTTAAGTGGAAAACAATCAGGGCTTGATCTCAGCTAGCATGACATAGCCCTGTCGGCAATGTCGTTTGGTGGCGCGAACCAGCCACACGCCAGGCTTGATTGGAAACACCGTAACGCGGACAAAACGGACATTCCGGGCTACTGTATGTGGTTGTCATTTTCCTGCATAAGATCACCTGAGCGGACAGTCAAATCGTTCGCCGTGTGGCAGAAAGCCGTCACATAACTCGCATTTAATTGACATGCGATCTGTCTGCAAATTGTCGAAACGGCTCCCAACATTTGTTGGAAGCCGCACTTGTTGAAAATGGATGGAGTTGGAAAGTCAGGCGTGACCACCACCGATCAAGCCGATACCCGATGTCAGACCGAACCAAGCTTTGACCCGTAGACCGACCGCTTTGATGATACCCATGGCCTGAATCCCGTGGGCGACAAGTGTTCCTTCCATTTCGCCTTCAAAATTGGTGGTGTAGGATTGTACAATGCAACCGCTACCTGGAACCAAAAGTTCGCGGTGTTCTGGGTGCACCAGATCAAGATGCACAACGATCTGACCCCGTTTAGCCTTTTCGCTCGGCTCGATCAGGCGACCGCTGGGCGCTAGCTGACCGGAAGAAATCTGCTCCTGAATACGTACGATCCTTGCAGGAAGAACGGTATTGCGCATCGAGATGTTGAAGTTACTTTCGCACGCCACTTCCGCCGCCATACCTTCGTACAATTCAGTGCGAGAAACCTGCGAGAAGCCAGCGACGATACGTCCTCGCTCAGCATCCTTGCGGTCGGGTACGATCAGCATAGCCGGGCTCATCGCGGCTTGCGCTGCGCGTGATCCGACATTTAGGGTGACCTGTTCAACGACACCGTCGACAGAGCTGAGCGTCAATGTCTTTGACAGTTCCACCTGAGCCTGCTTCAACGACGCGCGCGCCGATGCAAGTTGGGCAGGCAGAACAGCACTAGCTTGGACTTGTGCCACGCCAAGTTGCGTTTCCGCAGCCTCTACCTCTGCTTCCCGAGTACTCAAGGTTGCCTGGGCGCGTTCCAACTGGCTCACTTGAAATGCTGCAGAGCCCTTTGCTTGAAGTGCCTCGTGATCCATCAACACCAGCTCAGCCTGTTCTCTGGCGGTAACTGCGGCATCCACCACTGCCTGAGCAGTTTGGACCTGCAATTCAGCTGCCAGTTTCGCGCTTTCTATCTCCTCAACTTTACGGGTTGCAAAATCTACTGCAGCTTGTTCCGACGCATTCTCGACTGCAAACAGCGGATCGCCCGGTTCCACACGATCACCGCCCTTTACGTAGATATCTGTTACTGTTCCACCGTTCTCAGCAACGACCGGAACAGTTCTGAATGGCACAAGACCTGTGTAAGATTTTGGGTAGTAGTAGAACACGGCAAAGAAGACGATCAGTGCTAGTACGAACCACATGAAGAGCGCTCGGTGAACGTTGTACAGGGTGACTGGAATCCCGCGCCATTTTAGGTAGATCACCCGCAGGACAAACGGAAAAGATGTGACGAGCAGTTCAATCATTTTACCAGCTCCTCTGTCGAAGGCCGCCACCACAACATGAAGTCGCGGGCGATTGCAGTCAGGATCAGCGCGCCTGGCAGCAGAATGCTGAAGTGGCTGAGCGCGGGCATCAATTCGTACGCCAAGGCTATGGTAAGCATCACCGGAATAGTTGTGCGCAGCGGAGTGCCGATTGATTTGCGCTCGGTATAGCGTTCAAAGCGGGCATAGAGGTGTACTACCAGTAGGATCGCAAGGAAGAGGACAATCAGGCCGACCCAAGCATAGGTGTCGGTCTGATTGGGCGCGACCCACCATCTCGGATCGCCGCCAGCAGCGAAGGCAGGAGTTGAGATGACGCCAAGTATAGGGGCCATCAGGAACGCGGGTGGTTTCATTTTTCAGGTCCTTTTGTTTCGCAGCCGTGCTGCGTGTGAAGATTTTAGGTGTCTGTGGAAATTCAGTTCTCGGTCTGATTTTGAGATGGTTCTGAGGGCTGTTCCTGCGGGACATAGGGGGGATCCCAGCGACGTCCGTTCGCTGTTTTTTCGCCAAGCGCCAATGAGCGCAGACCGTGGATGTTCCCCCCGGACCACTCTTGTTTGGCGGAGTTTTGGATTGCCTTCAGTACGCGGTAGTACCTTGCGAAGTAGATCATGGTCGTTTCCTTTCTGATGACCCGGACCTAACCGTCATCGCATCCGCGATCCTGAGGGTTCTGGACATTTGTTATTGGCTTCTGGACAATTGCAGTGACTGCAGGAGGTTGCGTGCAAGTCAGGGGAGGACGCAAAAGTGCCACGCATCAGCGCTTATAGACTGCAAAATGTAGGGCTGCGTTATTCGCAAGAGCCCGGCGCGCGGGTTCCGTTTCCTGAAGTCCTGGAAATGGCGGGAGCACCCTCTGATATCGTCGACAGCCCCGACGCCACTGTCGAGCTGCTACATGAAGCAGGCGCTGTGGAAACCGCGTGTCGTATTTTGGAAGACAAGACCTTCGCCGCTCGGGTCGGGCTTTCGGCACAAGGTCCCGGAACACTTCTGGCTTACATCGTGCGGGCTGCCGAAACGGTGGAAGACGCGCTGGTATTGACGCAGCGCTTTTATGCAATGCAAGACCCTGACTTGCGTCTTGACGTGGTCGGGGCGCCCAACGAGCCAAAGATAACTCTGGAGAGCAGTGTTATCCCGGCGCATCAATATCCTCGCCATCGCGAAATGCTGATTTTCGGCCTTTACAAGCGAGTGCAACAAATCACCTCTGGCGGCCTTGCCCCGATCTCGATTGAGTTGGAAACGGACGATGCCGAGCACTGCCAGCTACTGGCCGATTTGGCGAGATGTGAAGTCTTAGGCTTCAAGTCCGGATACGCCCTGGCTCTGCCCTCAAACGGCATGAGTTTTCGGATACCAACGGCAGATCCCACCTTATTAGGGCATTTACGCAGGCACGGAGAAGAGCAACTGAAGGCTCAGCCTGATGCAGTCCGCAGTCTGTCCGACCGCATTGTGGACATGCTCGGGGAGCGTCTTCCCGGACCGATACCAAACGGCGACGATATAGCCGGAGAGCTTGGACTGACGCGGCGTACCATGACCCGGCATCTGTCGGCTGAAGGAACAAGTTTCAAGGCACTACTGGAAGGGGTGTTGTGCGACCTGTCCAAGCGGATGCTTCGTAGCGGCGAGGGCGTCGCCCGCGTGGCCTTTATGCTCGGTTTCGCCGATCAGGCTGCTTTCTCAGTAGCGTTCAAACGGTGGACAGGTGAAACGCCGGCAAGGTTCCGTAAAACGGGCCGGTAGCTTTTTCTGGTCCATGCAATCCAGAAAGCGCCCAGATGTCCAAGATCCACAAAACCTTGTCCCGTCTCCAAAAGAAAGCAGGCCGTCAGGTCACCTAGTTCAATGGCACACAGCAGCCGCGGTGGTTGCTAACCCAGAACAAGGATGAACCCTATGAAGACCTCGAAGAAATTCTTTATCGCCCCGATCTCAGGCGCACTTCTGATCACCATGGCTGCTACAGCCCATGCTGACTACGTCACCGACAAAGCGATCAAAGGAGCGGTTGTCGGTGCCACTGTCGCCGGTATCGCTGGCGAAAGCATCGTAGGTGGCGCGGCCGCTGGTGCCGCGGTCGGAGCCGTAGGAGGTGCGATCCAAAAGGACAATTTTGAAGACGCGCAAGACGAAGCCCAAGAACGTCGCGACGACTTTAAAGAAGAACACAAAGACTGGAACGACTAAGACACGACCGCCAGCGAAACAAAAAAAGGAGAAATACCGCCGAACAAACCTGACCGGTCAGCATGCGCTGTTAGCATCCAGACGCTGTTTGACTGACCATCCCACACAGAACTCGCACAGTTTCTGAGAGGTTGCCATCCTGCTCGTAATCGAGCCGGGTGGCAACTTTGTTTTGGGCCTTCGAACGCCACACGTTCGCGGCGTTCTCGGTTTCAAATTTCAGTCGCCCATCTCGAACCGAGTTTTGTCCAAAACCCAAAAACAACCGTCCAGAACCCAAACGAACTGAAACAGCTACCAACCCAAATCCAACTCATCTGAATGACATCGACGAGTTGGCAGCCGAAACACTTCTGTTCACTGCCGCTCTTTGGAACCCAATGCCTAAGGAAGCGGCAATGAACCTATTCGCAAACTTCGACGCAGAAACCCTGGCACGCATCCAGTTTGCCTTTACCGTGTCGTTTCACATCATCTTCCCGGCCTTTTCTATCGGCTTGGCAAGCTTCTTGGCTGTTCTCAATGGCCTCTGGCTATGGCGAAAAGACAAGGTCTACCTGAACCTCTTCAACTACTGGAAAAAGATATTCGCCGTTGGCTTCGCGATGGGTGTCGTGTCCGGCATCGTGATGTCTTACCAATTCGGCACGAACTGGAGCGCATTCTCGGACACCGCTGGTCCCGTAATCGGCCCCTTGATGGCCTATGAAGTCATGACAGCCTTTTTCCTTGAGGCAGGCTTCCTCGGCATAATGCTTTTCGGTCGCGAACGCGTCGGTCGCGGTTTACACATGATGGCCACGGCGATGGTCGCCGTTGGCACGCTGATTTCGGCAACGTGGATATTGTCGGTCAATTCCTGGATGCAAACCCCGGCTGGGTTTGACATCAACGAACTGGGGCAGTTCATTCCCGTCGACTGGTGGTCGATTGTCTTCAATCCGTCCTTCCCCTACCGCCTGACACACATGGTTCTTGCCGCTTACCTCACCACTGCTTTCGTGGTGGCCGGTGTTGCGGCCTGGCACTTGTTACGCCGCAATCGCACGGCTGAGGTCACCCGAATGTTCTCGATGGCAATGTGGATGGCCGTTCTGGTCACCCCTCTGCAGATCGTTGCCGGCGACCTTCATGGTTTGAACACGCTGGAGCATCAGCCGCAGAAAGTGATGGCGATGGAAGGTCACTTCGACAGCCATCCCGAAGGTGCACCGCTTATCCTGTTCGGCATTCCGAACGAGGATGAAAAACGCGTGGACTATGCCATCGAAATCCCGAAACTATCTTCGCTGATCCTGAAACATGATCCCAACGCGCCGCTTGAAGGGCTGGACACTATCCCCGACGACGAAGAACCCCCGGTCGCGATTGTGTTCTACAGCTTCCGCATTATGCTCGCTATCGGCTTTGCCATGCTGGGCATCGGCTTGTGGTCGCTTGTTCTGCGGGTTCGCGGCCGCCTCAACGAAGATCGTTGGCTGCACCGGACATCCGTTCTGTTGGCGCCCAGCGGGTTCGTGGCGGTACTGGCCGGTTGGATCACCACCGAAGTCGGGCGCCAACCGTACACTGTGTATGGGCTGATGCGGACATCGGACTCACTCTCACAAGTGGATGCACCTACAGTTGCCGCGTCTCTGATTGCCTTCATCGTTGTGTATTTCGCGGTGTTCGGAGCGGGCACGTTCTACATGCTGCGCCTCATGGGGAAACCACCTGTCGAAGGTTTCCAGAAAAGTCACAAACCCATTGAAATCTCTATTTTGTCGGAGACAGCGTAATGCTTGAACTCTCGACAATCTGGGCCGGTATCATTGCCTTTTCCGTTCTGACTTATGTGATCCTGGACGGTTTCGATCTTGGAATTGGAATCCTCTTTCCATTCGCGAAATCCGACAAAGATCGCGATGTCATGATGAACTCGGTCACGCCTGTATGGGACGGTAACGAGACCTGGCTGGTCATGGGGGGCGGAGGTTTGTTCGCCGTTTTCCCGCTTGCTTATTCTGTGGTGATGCCCGCGATCTACATGCCCGTCATCATCATGCTTCTTGCGCTTGTTTTCCGCGGTGTCGCCTTCGAATACCGGTGGCGAACGGAGCGCGGGCGCTGGCTATGGGATGTTGCGTTTCACAGTGGGTCAACCGTAGCCGCCCTCTGCCAAGGCATCGCGCTTGGCGCGCTGGTCCAGGGTATCCCGGTCGAGGATCGGCTGTACGCAGGCGGACAATGGGATTGGCTGACGCCGTTCTCTGTCACGACGGGTGTGGCCTTGGTGATCGGGTATGCCTTGCTAGGAGCAACCTGGCTCAACATGAAAACCAAGGGCGAGATACAGCGCCAGATGCGTTCTTTTACCCGCCCGCTGATGCTAATGACGCTCGCGTTGATTGGCCTCATCAGTCTTTTGACCCCGTTCCAAGATCCGGTCTATCTGATCAGATGGTTTTCGTGGCCCGGTATCGTTTTCTCTGTACTAGTGCCAGCTATCGTTGCTGTTATTGCATGGATGCTTGATCGCGGCCTGAGGGAACAGAGAGACTATCAACCCTTCTTCTGGGCCATTGCCTTATTCGTCGTCTGCTTCATCGGCATTGGGATCAGCTTCTATCCCTATATGCTACCCCCAAGCCTCACGATTGCCGAAGCCGCCGCGCCGGATAAGAGCTTGGCCTTCGCTCTGGTCGGGGCCGTCGTTCTGTTGCCCATAATCCTGGCCTATACCGCCTACACGTACTGGGTTTTCCGCGGAAAGGTCGATCCAGAGGAGAGCTACCATTGAAACTGCTAAAGCAAGTTTTCTGGTTCAGCGCGATCTGGTTCGGCAGCGTCTTTTGCCTAGCGACTGTCGCTTACGTAATCAGGATGTTCATCACTTGAGATGGCAAGGACACCAATGTTCGCGCGTCGGCATGTCTAGATCACGCAAATATCAGTCCAAGCGCCGAAAGAAACTCCGTTCCGGCCTACCAAATTCCCAAGAACAAGCGGCTGGCTAGGTCGTCTCAAATTTAACAAACCAAGGGGGCTGTTATGCTTTCTCGTCCAAAACCAATATCCGTGCGGTGGGATCAGATTGATCCGGATCTGCCCAAACCACCTAAGCCAAAAAACCGGAGCGACAGACGCTCGTCTGGCAAGTTACCAAAATTGTTCACCGGGCACCTTGCCGCAGGGCTTGCTACCTTTGTTCTATTGCCCTTCACCTCGGCCCTAGCAGGGACGGTCACGAAAGACCTCGCTCCAATTGTGGACATGTTGCTAGTCCTGCTCTCTGCATTTGTTGTTTTTGCTTTCACAGCCGCAATAGTTTTGAAAGGGTCAACACTGCGGGCTGTTTTCGGGCGAGGATTGGCCTCTCTCGGTACAGCGCTCATCATTTCACCCGTGGGGTTCTCGGTCCTGTTCGCATTGTACCTGCAAGACTGGGTATCGATCGTAGCGGGCACATCTATCGAGCAGGCAGGAAGAACAGCGATATCCCTATTTGGTGGTGTTTTCATTGCAAATGCCCTCGCAGGGGGATTGGCGTTTGGTTGTTTATCTCTGTTACTTGGGATTAGGCTAATGCAAAATCGTCCAAAACCACTTGTTTCGCCTTAGACGAGTGAACTTCCGCTTTGGGCTGACCGCGGTCCTTTGGAGCAAAAATGCGGATGGCTGCAAATTCCCCTTTTCAGCCACCCGACACCGGACGTTGGAAACCAGACGGCTAATGGCCGTGAGCGGACAAAGCCGCCTTAGGCTCAACGGTTGATGATGACCGGTCTCGCACGAAGCGGACCTTCATTACGAGCTTTACATCCTCCGAGATCCGGACGAAGCGGGCATTGCATGAGGCGACTAGCGCACGTGTATCAGCCAACCGGCGCTTGCGACTACTATGCTGTCCTACCAGAAGACTGGTCGCAGTCGTCTGACCGCCCCGCGGCCCAGGCACAAGAAGCTAGATACCAGAGCTGAAGCATGGCTGGATTGCTTAGACATTACCTAATCCTGCGGAGATCCCCTAAAATGAAAAGAAATGCTAAAAAGCTGTTAGTGACATCCGCTATTGCTATAGCTCTTTTGGGCTCTGGTGCGGCACGTACTTCTCCTACCGAACCAGCAAGCGCAGAGGCTGGTTCATTCTGGGATGAAACCGTTGAGTCTGTAGATAGAAGCCCATGGATATTTGAAGGGACAAATGTTTTTGGAGAATTAGCACGATTTCCACCGTCAGATTGGGTACGTACTCTTGAAAAAGCCCCATACCCAACTGAGCTTGAGAACTTAGTTTTTTTGGCTAGCTATAATGAAGAACAAAATATCAGAGATTGGTTGCATCAAACGCATACCGATAGTTTTTTGATTTATCACGATGGTAAACTCGTCGCTGAAAAGTATTTCAATGGCATGAGAGCGGATACGTCCCACCGCATTCACTCTATCACCAAGACAGTGTTGTGTATGGCAGCAGGGTTGGCGGTTGAGGCGGGGAAATTAGATCCAAAAAAGTTGATCACTGAATACCTGCCTGAGTTGGATGGCTCAGCATTCAAAAATACAACGGTTAGACATCTACTTGATATGACCGCTGCTGTTGATTGGAAAGATGCTTCCAGTGGTTACTTAGACGATGCCGGTGATCTGTTCTGTTCCTTGGGTCAGGACCTCTCTGAAAAAGTTGAAATTTGTGACACTGAGTCTGGCGTTAAAGAGTATTTGATTTCTCTGAGTGAACGCGAGAACTTAGTAGAAGACGGTGAAGTATATAGTTACCGTTCAGTGCTATCTGCACTACTTGGTATGGTTATCGAGTCGGCGACCGGTGAGAGCTATTTAGATGTACTGGCCGAATTGTGGCAGGACATCGGTGCTAAGGACCCTGCATATAGCGAACTGGGGCCCAAAAGGATTGTTCAAACCAGTGGCGGGTTATTCACTAGCTCTCGTGACCTATTACGATTTGGCAAAATGATGCTGGACAACGGTAAGGTTAACGACACTCAAGTTATCCCTTCAGATTGGATAGCTGACACTATTCAAGCAAATGACGATGTGGTTATGGTGAAGCTATCAAGCCAGCCAGAAGTTCAGAACACACCTATGTACCTGGACTCGATGGTTGCGATGAAATTAATTGCAGAGACTTTGAGCAAATGAATTTTAAAGCGCGTTAACCTATAACGCAGAGCCAAATAGCTCAGCTTTGCCAGCGTTTTGGCATAACCAAGCCTTCTCCTTGTCGCTCTTTAAAGACAAGCCAAGTATTACGTTTAGCGTCGTCGGGTCAGTACCGGGTTAAGACGACAGCGACCGCAGCAAACACCACACCAATCAACAGAGCCTTTGTATTCATTGACG
>NZ_JBXWOX010000022.1:0-81364 GCF_059611125.1 Ruegeria sp. CDSB029 | reverse complement strand
ACTGGACGGCATCGAAGTCGCCAACATGATCCGGAAGCGGCAATTCCCCAGCAATACGACGTCTGGCTTCCAGCTATACGCAGAGATCGCAGGATAGGTGTATCCAGTAAGTCGCTGACTTTGGCCGCTCCAAATGTTTGCGACAGAACCGTCTACAACAGATGCCTTTCCGAGGTTGCCACCAACGCAATGCGAATGCCATCACAGCTTGGTCGTCATTTTGTAACCAGAAGGAAAATAGAGTTTGGCATGAGTCACGTTGTTCTCCTCCAGCCAAGTGGTTCTTTCGATGGTGAACAAGGCCGTTCCTTCGTTTTCCCCCAGGAACTCCGCAACCTCCAGATTGGCGTTGGTCGCTGAAAACGTCAGTTCGATCTCGGTAAACGGAACCTCACGGACAAGCCACTCGTTTGGCCCAATTTCTTCGAACGACTGATCGCGTGCCTGAGGGATGGTCGCAAGATTGATCCAGCGCTCTTCGAACTGAAAGGCTTTGTTTGAGGCAAAGTGCATACATCTGAGATGCAGAACCTCACCCCCTTTTGGGATCTTGACCTGAGCACGCAACCAGCCGGGGGCGGCGATGACCTCGCGCTCTACAAGCGAATATCGATAGGTGGCCCCTAGGTTGGTGATTTCTTCCCGAATAAGCGGAATTGTGATCCGGGCCTGGCGCGTCGGGGCTGTTTTAACCCGTGTTCCTGCCTTGCGCTTACGCTCAAGAACGCCATCATCAACTAGTTCGCGCATTGCACGGTTTACCGTGGCCCGCGCACAGCCAAATTCCTTGGCAAGCTGAATCTCACCAGGCACTACCGCGCCGGGCGGCCAGGTGTTGTCGCGGATGCGGCCTAGGATGTTTGATTTTATATCCTGATAGCTCACCCGCACGACAAATGGCCTATAATATGTCTAAATTTATTGCATAATGTTTGTACTCGTATGCGGCGAGGGATTGCAACCGTCGGCGCGCCCAATTCGAACAACAGCAAGCATACGCAGCCTTCCTATGACCAACCCGAAATGCGAGCAGCAATGAAGCATGTCCGAACCAGAACCCTGGAGCCCATCCTGTGGAAAAACGGCATGGGGACCACGCGAGAAATTGCACGGGCAAGTGGCGAGCAGGGCGTCATCTGGCGTGTGAGCCTTGCTGACGTCGAAGCTGACGGGCCATTTTCCACATTTCCGGACATGTCTCGTATCCTGACCGTTGTCGAGGGAGATGGCTTTGATCTGGTTGGTCCGGCGACACCGTTGAACGCGCGGTTTTCCGATCCACTCAGGTTCTCAGGCGATCTGGAATTGTGGTGTCGGCTGATAGCGGGTCCAGTGCGCAATATTAATGTAATCTATGATTCTGTTCAGTGCGCTGCATCCGTGGATTGCCTGACCGGTGAGGACACTCATGAGCTCCAAGCGGGTCCGAACGAAGTTCTGTGTCTGTTTTCAGTGTACAAGGGCTGCTCTATCGACGGACACAGGGTTGAGCCCACTGAGGCTGCGATCCTTGAGGATGGCAATTTCACAGTCATCGGGCTCGAGGACAGCATTACGTTATTGGCGCGCCTCACGAACCGGTAGCGGGCAAGAGAACCTCAATCTACCATGGGAGGTAACCTAGCCGTCACGCGTTGAAATTAGCCCGGGGTGCATTTTTGCGTGCGAAGTTTCGACAGGTGGCTCAGCAATGCGTTCGCTGTTTTCCACGTCACCTGCTCCTTTTCTTCGGCGGTCAGTGCTGCCGGAACAACCGCATGAGTATAAGGATCGTCCGTGAAGATCGGATAATCCGATCCCAGCATAATTCTGTCTGCGCCCAAAAGCTTAACAGCTGCCTCCAACGCACGTGGCCCAAGCGAAGCGCAATCGTACCAGAGCCGACGCAGACGCTGGGTCGGGAACGGATCATCCGGGTTGCGATGCCGCGCAATGCTTTCTAACCGCTCAAAAATAAAGGGGAGCGTGCCGCCCAAATTAACTATCTGAAAGGAAACAGCCGGGTAAGAATCCAACAGGTCTGACATGATCATGGTCAAGGCGACCTGAGAAGCGCTGGATTGCAGTTCCACTGCGGACAGTCGATATTGCGTCAGGTCCGCAGGGCGCGGCGGCGGGTTTTGCCCGACTTTCAGACCAGGGTGCAGCATGATGTGACAGCCGTATTCGTTTGCCGCTTCCAATAGCGGTCGCAATGTGTCAGCTTCGGCCAAAGAGTTGAAATAGTTCGACGGCAAAATAATTCCAGGCAAACCCAGATCGCGACGAACACGGCGAAGCTCTGCACAGGCAATATCAAGATCATCCAGCGGAACTCCGGCCAACCCGATCAGTGCACCATCGCTATCAATTCCCAACTGGGCAAGGTGATCGTTAAAGGCAGAGATAACCGGTGCAATTTCCGTGGCGGGCAACAGATCAGCGCCAAGTGCTCCGGGGAAGGTCAGCAAGCGGTGCGTCAGTCCCTGCTTTCGCATTTCGGCCAGACACACTTGCGGGTCATGATAGGCATCGGTGAACGGAAATTCTCCATTCATCGCTGACATCACAGTGACACCATCTGTGCGTGTTCTGAGGCGAGGATGCGACTTTCGGGCGCGCAAAGTCTCGACCAGCCCACCACCGTAGTAATGGGAATGCATGTCAATGCGCATATCGGTCTCTCCTGACATCTCGATTACTGACGTAGCGCACAGAAAAGGCCCACCGATTGATTATCGCAGCGGGCCTTTTACAATGTCAAAGTCAGAACGTTACAGGCCCCATTTTGCGGCGGTCGCCGCGAAGAATCCCTGCGACTGACGCAGTTCGATCCAGCTGTTCACATAGTTGATCCATACCTGATCGCTTTGGGGCATCAGCATCGCGATCGGTGTCGGCGCACGCGCCTCATTTACTTCAATCTGACGCAGGTTTGGGAATTTTTCGAGCAGGGTCGAACCTTCGATATTCGATGTGATGAAAACATCAGCGCGCCCTGCCAGAACCTCCTGGAAACCGCGCGCCGGGGCCTCAACGACCTTGATGTCAGCGTCAGGGAACCACTCGCGGACGCTTTTCTCGAATGTCGTCCCCAAGGTGGTCGCAACCTTGACTTCCCCGTTGTTGATCGAGTCCCAATCCGAGAAGTTTTCAGCCTTTTCTTCAGTCGTAAAGGGATAGATTTCAACTGAGATATAGCTATTCGAATACCCGGCAGCTTTCAGGCGGGGCGGGCTGATAGAGGCCGAACCTGTAATGTGATAGTTCCCGGCAACGACACCGTTTACCAGGGTCTTCCAATCCGTTGCCACGAATTCAAGCTCCACGCCCAGATCTTCGGCGAGTTGGGTCATGACGTCGATATCATATCCCTTGTAGGAATTGGTTGCCGGATCCCGGACGGACATCGGGTTCCAGTCGCCGGTTGTCCCGACTTTCAGCACCCCATTGTTCAGTATGTCATTCAGAGCCGATTGGGCATTGGCCGCCCCTGTGAGCATTCCAAGTACAAGACCCGCGGCCAGGCCCATTGATTTCAGCAGCTTCATCGCTTCCTCCCCTTTTGTTCGCGCGTTCGCAACCAGATTTATGTCTGTATTTATCACATTTTGTATAGTTTTAATTTGAAGGCAAAGCTAGTCTTACGCTAACAATCTCAAAGGGGCAGGTCTATGTCAGATGCATCGCCGGTCATCACAATCCGCGACTTGAATAAGTGGTACGGAGACTATCACGCGCTCAGAGACATCAATCTGGATGTCTCGCTTGGGGAAAGAATTGTTGTATGCGGGCCTTCGGGATCCGGCAAATCAACGCTCATACGATGTGTGAATTCTCTGGAGGAGCATGATTCCGGTTCGATCACGGTCGACGGGATCAAAATGACGGACAAAAAGGCCGCCGAAGAAATCCGATCCGAGGTTGGCATGGTGTTTCAGCAGTTCAACTTGTTCCCCCACCTGACAATTCTCCAAAATCTGACGCTAGGACCAATCAAGGCACGTGGCCTGTCGAAATCGGACGCGGAAGAACGCGCCATGACATATCTCGAACGAGTCCGGATTCCTGATCAGGCGCACAAGCGGCCAACCGAACTTTCCGGTGGTCAGCAACAACGGGTCGCCATAGCGCGCTCACTTTGCATGGAGCCCAAGATCATGCTTTTTGACGAGCCCACCTCGGCGCTAGACCCCGAAATGATTTCAGAAGTGCTCGACGTGATCGTGGATCTTGCCCAAGAGGGAATGACGATGATCTGCGTCACCCACGAGATGGGGTTCGCGCGCAAGGCAGCGGACCGGATGATCTTTATGGATCAGGGCGAGGTGATCGAAACAGGTACACCCGAAGATTTCTTCGAGGCACCTAAATCAGAACGTTGCAAGCTTTTCCTCAGCCAGATCCTTCAGCACTAAGGGGTATCACATGAAACGTACAACGCTTGTCGCTCTTTGTGCGCTTGTCATTCTCGCCGGTTGTAGTTCTTCGGGCAACTGGGGATGGTACGTCGTCAACCCCTCTACAGAAACGGGTCAGAACAACATCCGATTTCTTTTGTCGGGTTTCTGGTCGACGATCAGCCTGTCGTTGATTGCCGCCGTTCTATCAATGGCCATCGGGCTTCTGGTTGCCCTGCCGGGCATGTCTTCAAACCGATGGCTGCGGTTACCAAGCAGGGTCTACATTGAATTCATCCGCGCCATACCGCTCCTGCCGATGTTGTTCTGGGTATTTTACGGATTCCCGGTTGTTCTGAAATCAATCGGTATCAATATCAGCATCGACGCGTTCTGGGGCGCGATCATCACGCTGGCCATTTCGGATAGTGCCTTCACCGCCGAGATCTACCGCTCGGGCATCCAGTCGATTGACAAGGGTCAGACCGAAGCGGCAAAAACTGTTGGCCTGAACTACCGCCAGACGATGCAGTATGTGATCCTGCCGCAGGCGATCAAGCGGATTCTACCCCCGTTGGCGAACCAGTTCATCTATATCGTAAAGATGTCCGCCTTTGCCTCGGTGATCGGGATGCAGGAGTTGACGCGCCGTGCCAACGAGTTGGTCGTGACGGAATACCGACCGCTTGAGATCTATACGCTTTTGATCTTTGAATATCTTGTTCTCGTCCTGATCATCAGCTTCTTCGTGCGCTGGCTGGAACGAAAAATGAGATCGGACGAAAGCCGCTGATCAATGAACAAAGCTGGCGAAATCCGCGGCGACGGCCTGCGCCGCGGCATTGACGAGTTCACGCCCGTGTTCGGGTCGGGCCAGTTCAGAATAGGACCCAACGCGCCCATCGGGAAAGTCGCGCCGATGTTCATCGGGCGGCCCATGGCGGTCACCCGCGTGGGCCGCGATGTACTCGGCAGAAAGCTTGCGCGGAGGACTCGTGACTCTGGCCTGAACAACGCGATGGGTGGCCTGTGTAATCGCGACCTCGGATGGGGTGGCGTGCATACCCTCCCAGTCGCCGTAATAGCCACGTCGGAGTTTGTTGACCCGGTCAAAGTCCCACCAGCTCCGAATTCGGACTGTCGCACTTACGTCGTGGGCCGCCTTCCGCAAGGGCTCAAGGTTGGCACCGTGGCCGTTCAAAACATAGATCATCGAGAATCCATGGTGGGCCAGCCCATGCATAACCTCTTTCGCCAGATCGCCGTAGAGACCGGTGCTCAGCGAGACGGTGCCCGGAAAGCTCATGTTGAACGGCGCAGGGGCGTAAGCCAGTTCGGGTGCCACTATCGCGCTAGCGATATCGGCCGCAGCCCAGGCGATCTCGCGCGCGCAAATGGCATCCGTACCGATCAGACCGATGGGTCCGTGCTGTTCGATGGACCCGGTCGGCAGAATAACTCCCTTTCGGGTTTTGAGGTATGTCTCGACCTCGGTCCAGGTCATCTCTTCCAATCGCATATTGTCAGCTAACAGAACCAGTCAAGAAAAGGAAAGACACGATGTCCTGGAGCGGATTTCTCACTGAAACAATGGAACGTATAGGCGTTTTGCAGAAACAGGCCCCGGGTATGTTCGAGGGGTTCAACTCGATGTCCAAAGCCGCCAAACGCAATGGCGCGCTGGATGAAAAGACCAAGGAGCTGATCGCCCTGGGCATTGCAATTTCGACGCGTTGCGACAGTTGTATCGGGTTTCACACCAAATCGCTTTTCCGGCTCGGCACTACCCGCGAGGAGTTTTGCGAAGCATTGGAGATGATCGGCTATATGGGTGGCGGTCCTTCGATCGCCTTTGGCGCAAAAGCGCTGGAAGCGTTTGACGAGTTCAATGGTACCGGTGCTTAGGGGCCACACTAAGGCAGCGTGCATCTTTTTCTGTCATCCGTCAGAGCTGTTGACCCACTGAACAGTACCTTCATCTGGTTTTGTTGCCAAGATTTGAGCCCGTTGAGTTGTTTGAGCACTCGCTTGTGAGTCAGGTGGCGAGCTCAGCGAACTGCTGAAATGGACAAAGTTCGGGCGTGAGTTGGCCGCTATGGATCATGTGCGACACTTCGCTTCCGTCGAGCGTTGCCGCCGCTGAAGCAATGGTCTTGAACCTGCACATGTGGCGTACCCTCTGAATGAATGGGATGTGTCGCAAACTTTTGGAAGGGCCAGTGGCGGCGATTTACTGGCACGCCTATGGTTCTGTTGCAAATTTTTGAGCATGGCGAGCTGAATCAGCGATCGTATCGGTGTTAACCGGCTAGTTCGGCAAAATGTTTGAATGGACAGACTCCAGGCGTAAGTTGCCGTTTGCGCACATGTTTTGAGAACTGGGGCAAGCCGCGGAGCTTTTGAGCCGCAGATCCAATTGAATTCCTGAGTCAAGCTGGTCAATTTCGAACCAGTTGTTTCCAATTTTGCACGAACTCGCGTGGTAGTTGCCGTTATGACATTGCGTAAATGGATTTGATCTGAGGAAACTCCATGGCAACGCCCGGCAATTTTATCTTTTTTGTGACAGACAATCATGCGCGCAACTTTCTTGGCGCAGCGGGGCATTCAATTGTGCTCACCCCGAGCCTGGACAAACTTGCCGGGCGTGGGGTTCGTTTTGAAAACGCTTACGCCGCCACAACTTTGTGTTGCCCAGCTCGCGCAGCGATCGCCACGGGCCAGTATCCTCACCAAACCAGGTTCTGGGATAACGCGACGATGTATGATGGATCAGTTAAGACCTGGCACCATCGGCTGCGCGACGCAAACGTGCCAGTCACTGCAATTGGGAAACTGCATTATCGGTCAGAGCAAGATGACAATGGGTTTGCCGAGGAAATTCACACGATGCACGTTGTCGATGGCATTGGATCCCCGCTGACGTTGTTGCGAGCAACTGAAGATGGAGTACCAAGTCGGGCGGGTCACAAGGCAATCTATGGGAATTCTGGGCCGGGAGAGACAGATTACCAGATTTATGACCGCCAGATCACCGAACGCGCAATCGACTGGTTGCGCACCAATGCCGACAACGCTGAGCCGTGGGCCTTGATCGTGTCTTATCCCAGTCCGCATCCCGCGTTCCGGGCGAAACAGGAGTTCTGGGATCTGTACCCTCCGGAAGACATGCCTTTGCCGTCCACGTGGGATGCGTCTGATCGCTATGACCATCCAGCTATGGCGTATCTTGCGTGGATGAATCAGTTGCCTCAGGGCATGGACGAAACATTCTTGCGAAATGCTTATGCCGGATACTGCGCCCTGATCACTCAGACCGACGCAGAAATTGGCAAAGTAATTGATATGGCTGAAGAACTGGGCCTGACTGACGCCACGCGGATAGCTTACACATCGGATCACGGAGAGGCAATTGGTGCTCATGGTATTCTGGGCAAGGCCAATCTGTATGAGCATTCCGCCGGTGTTCCACTAATTTTGGCTGGTCCGGGATTGCCGGAGGGTAGGGCGGTTTCAGATTGTGTCAGTCATGTGGACCTGTTCCCGACTATTTTGGATCTGTTCGACGTGCCAACCCCAAAGGACGGGGGCCTGCCGGGTTGTTCGCTTTTGCAAGTGATCAATGGCGAGCAGCCACAGAGAACGGGTTTTTCCGAATATCATGCGATGGGAAGTGTAAATTCCAGTTTCCTGATACGGCAGGGTGACTGGAAACTGATCTATCACGTCGATATGCCCGCCCAGCTTTTTAATCTGGCGACTGACCCTGATGAAGCAATCGATTTGCTGGCCGGTGGGAACACCCACCCAAAAGAGGCAGAGCTTTCGGCACTGCTGTGCGAGATGGTCAATCCCGAAGAGCTGAACGCGCTCAGCAAGGCTGATCAGTTGGCCCGGATTGATGAGTTGGGCGGCTATGACGCGGTAAGAAACTCCGGCTCCATTGCGGCCTCGCCCATTCCCGGCAAGAAAGTCAATCTGGAGAAGATCTGAGCCTGCCGATTAGTCGGCATCCAGTATCTTGTCCAATTCTTGCCTATACGCCAGAACCTCATGTCGGATCGCTTCTTTCATGAGTGCAGCGGCTCCGTCGACTTCATTGTCGACGGGGACGACGAAGCCAACAGGAATAGAATGCTGTGTATTAATGCGGCGCAGCACATGGGTTTCCCCAAGCAGGGCCTTGGAGAAAATGCCGTCCGTAATGGTCAAACTGCCGACTGCCAGCCCGATATTGATCGCGACGTCAACCGTTCCGCTTTCTTGCCGAACGTTTGGGATCAGCCCCGCGCTGTCGAACACCCGAGCAATGCGTTGACGCATGATCGAACCGCTCTCTATCAGCGACAGAGGTTCATTGGCCAAAGCCTGAACAGGAATTTCACGTTGGTCAGACAAACCATGTGTCCGAGGTAAAGTAACGCACAAGGGAAAGTCGATGATTGGCTCTCCGCGAACGCCGGCATGCACAACGGGAACCGTCGTGAGTGCAATGTCGAACATGCGCGATGCAGCCCAACGTTTGATACTATGTCGGGCCTCAACGCTGATGCTGACACGAGTGTTGGACTTGGTCTCACGGTAATAGCGGCGAACAGCGCTTGGGAGAATTTGCTCGGCCATTCGCGGAAACCCGAGTATCCGGATCGTCTGCTCCTTGGTCGCGCCATTCCGAATGGCATCGGAAATTCGCGGCAGCTCATCTACGACACTGAGCGCTCGAATTGCTTCGGGTAAAAAGGTTTCAGCTGCCTCGGTAGGGATCAGGCGCTGCCGTTCTCTGCTAAACAGTTTCAGTTCCAGATCACGCTCTAACGCCGATAGCATTCTGCTGGCCGCAGATGGCGTCAAATGCATCTTCTCAGCGACGCTTGCGATTGTCCCTGCCTGCATGACCTCAACAAACAGCCTGAGTGAGGGAATTTTGGGCATTCTGGCGGACATTTCTGAACCCTGACTTGGTGCCAATTTGGTGTGTTTTGGGAACCAACTTGCCGGAATTATTCAATCCGTGCACGAGCTAATCCATCAGCTCGTGATCCGAATTTCTTCTAACACTCATATCAAAAAGGTATTTTTGAACCGAATCCCGCGTTGATACTGTTTTTACCAAATCTGGGATCTCTGATTGGATCCGTCGGTTCGAAAGTGGGGCACAAATGAACAATGACGCAATTGCGGCCGCCAAAGAGGTCATGCATCGCCATGTGCAGGCACTGAATGCGCGTGATGCCACGGGCATATCAAAGACGCTCCACTTTCCACATTATCGATTGTCCGGCGAGGCGGTAAAGATCTGGGAAACCCCAGACAGCTATTTCAGCGATTTTAAGACGAGGGCTGGGGGCGATTGGGGCCATACCGAATGGGGGCATCTGAACGTGCTGCAATCCAGCCAAAGCAAAGTGCATTTGGACGTAATGGTGAACCGGTTCGACCACGACGGGCTGCCCTTGGTGTCTTTTCCTTCGCTGTGGGTGGTTACACGGATTGATGGTATTTGGGCGGCGCAGATGCGGTCATCGTTTGCGCAGGATCTGCGTTGATCTGATATCAGATTTTCTTCTTTCTCTGGCACGGCTATAGTGGTTTAGACTGCTTAAATTGCTAGAGTTTGATATGAACATCCGTCAGCTTCGCTATTTCATTTCAATCGTTGATCAGGGCAGTGTTTCCAGTGCCGCGAGGGTACTGCATATTGCCCAGCCCGCGTTGAGCCAGCATATCGCAAATCTGGAAGAAGAACTTACCACCGAATTGCTGATACGCTCATCACGGGGGGTCAAACCGACAAAGGCTGGCGAAGTTCTGTATCAACACGCCCGCAAGATAGTGGCGCAGATGAAGCAAGCCACCGATGACGTCCGGAAAGAGGCGGATACGCCCCGTGGTGAAGTTTCGATCGTCGTGCCGCCGATGTTGGGCGTTCACGTTGCGCCGTTGTTGTTGGAAAGGGTGGCCGAGAAGTATCCCGAGGTCGAGCTTCGAATTCTGGAGGAGCTGGCGTTGAACGTGAAAGAGATGATTGAAAACAGCCGCGTGGATCTGGGTATCCTGGCGACCCGCGAAAAAGCGTCCAAGGCTGAGTATCTGCATCTCTATACGGAACCTTTGTACTTGGTGACCCGACGCAAAGAGGGCGACAAACCCTGTTCCGGGGATGAAACCATCGATGTCAAAGCCTTGTTCTCTACGCCATTGGTCTTGAGCCAGCAGTCTCATGCTGTCCGCGAAATTGTCGAAGATGTTGCTGAAAAGATGGGTCGAGCGCTGAACTTGCGTGTCACAACAGAATCCGCCCGGCTGAGGCTTAGCTACATCCGCAGCGGTGTAACGTCGGGTGTGCTGCCGTGGCCGTCAATTGATGCACTTTGGCGCCGCGGGGAAATCTCTGCAAAACGTTTGGTCAAGCCAGATTTGATCCGCGAAGTTTACTTGACCTGGCCACGCAATCAGCCGCTGAACGCGGGATCGCGGGCCGTTCGGCAAGAGTTGCTGGATATCTGCCACGAACTGTTTGACAGCGGTATTATCCGAGGCACGTTTCGGCATGTGCAAACCGAAGGTCAGAAGCCGTAAAGGCGCGCCGGATTATCTGACAGGATTGCTTTCCGAGTTTCTGCGGATGGGGCCCAAGTCGCCAATTCATCCAACAAATCGCCGACATTGGGCATAGCGACCGGAATATGTGGGTGCGGCCAGTCGGTCCCAAAGACAACCTGATCTGGGTTCGCCGCAACCAATGCCTGCGCGACGCGTGTGACATCTTCATAAGGCAGCGTAGCCCGACCTGTGATCCGATATGCGCCTGAAAGTTTGCTCCAGGCCTTGCCTGTGCCCATCAGGGTCAACAAAGCCTGAAACCCTTCTGAATCGATGCCCCCTGCCACTGGAAAGTGCCCCATATGGTCAAAAACGGTCTGCAGCGGCAGGGTCGAGAAAAAGGCGTAAAGATCGGGGAAAGCGCTGACGTCGAGCAACACCTGAAGATGCCAGCCCATCGGCGCGATCTTGTCGGCGATAGTGCGTACTTCGGTCATCGCCTTTTCACCGCTGAACAGCAGATTGGCCCGGATTCCGCGCACGCCCTGTTCATGCATGTGCTGCAACTCATCCTCGGTGATCGAAGCGTCAACCACGACCACAGCACGGTAACGTTCAGGGTCGGTAGCCGTGGCCTCAAGCGTCGCACGATTGTCGGTGCCGTAAATGCTGGGTTGTACGATAACAGCGCGCTGAAACCCCAACGTTTTCAGCAAATGTTCATATGATGCCAATGACGCTTCCGGAGGGGTATACAATCTGTCCGGCACCATCGGGTACAGTTCTGGCGGGCCGAACACGTGGGAATGGCAATCGCAGGCCAACGGTGGCATTTTGAATTGCGGCGCGTGCGGTGCCCCATCCGGTGCCGCGCAGCTCGGGATTTCTGCGTTGGCCCCAGTCATGTCGAGGTGCCGTTTGACGCGACAAAGTCAGCGTTAACGCCCGGGGCAGGGGTTGCGCCAAACCCGCCACGTTCCAGTACCGCCTCAACACCGCCATGTTTCGCGATGATCGCCGCCTGATCAGCTTTGGCCTGACGGTCAACCGCATCCGGGTCACAAACCTTGAGCAGTTCAGTATGCAGTTGGGCACGGGTCGCTTCGTACTCGGGCGCGGTCCCCAGATCGATGACTTCACCCGGGTCGGTGTCAAGATTGAAGAGCTGTGGCTCATAGCCGGTGTAATAAATGTATTTCCACGGGCCCTTGCGGATCATGAATGCCCCCGACATGGCGCCGGCAGCATGATACTCTGAGAATACAGCGCGGTCAGGGCAATCTTCCTCAGCCGCAATCCGGAACAACGAGCGGCCGGGCAACTCAGGGTCATTGGCCTTAAGACCAGCGCACTCCAGTACGGTGGGAAAGACATCTGCCAGCGACACCGGTGTCTTGCTGATCTTGCCGCCGGGCACGTCTGGTCCGACCATGATCATTGGAATGGCGGCGGCCTCTTCGTACATGTTGGATTTGCCCCACATGCCACGCTCGCCCATGTTGTCGCCGTGGTCGCTGACATAGATGACATTTGTGTTGTCGTTCAGCCCAGCAGCTTCGATCGCATCCAGAATTCGACCAACATTGTAGTCCATGAAGCTGACCAGTCCAAAATAACCGGTCAGCGCGGCCTGTGTGCGTTCCTCATTAAAATTGTCGTAGACAAAGCAATGGCGCAGTGCCTTGAGCCAGGGGTGGTCATCCTCGCGCGCGGGTTTCGAAGGTTTGAGATCCATGTCCTTGTACAGGTCATAAAACTCCTGTGGTGCGGTCAGCGGGAAATGGGGCGCAACCATCGAGATGAAAACTGTCCATGGCTTGTCGCCCGCCTGTTCATTGCCACGCTCGGCAATCCATTCACAGGCTGCATCGGTGATGTTGCGGTCGTAGGTGGTGTAGGATGTCTCACCTGCGCCTGCGCTGTCGGCCAGATCGCGGGCTTTCCAACGGCGCGGCATTGGCTCTCGTACACATCCCAGCACGTCGCCGACACCGTTGACCAGATGCATCGGGATCTGCTGGAAATCCAACCCGACTGGGTCAGATGCGTTGCGGTAGTGCAGTTTGCCGATCGAACCCACCGGGTTACCGTTTTGCTGCAGGTAATGGCCCCATGACTTCGGCTCGCCCGTGTAAGGTGTGGCATTGTCCCAATGGCCGGTCTGATGGCCATATTTACCAGTTGCAAAACTGGCGCGTGCAGGCACGCAGATGGGCGCGTTGGTATAGGCGTTTTCGAATAAGGTGCCCCGCGCGGCCAGCCGGTCAAGATTGGGTGTCTTGATAAATGGGTGTCCGGCGCATCCCATGATGTTGGATGCGTGTTCATCAGACATCAGGACAATCATGTTAGGGGTGGTCATTGCGGCCTCCATTTTGTGCGTGCGCTTCAATCCGCGCCAAAAGTGCGGAGCTGGGATGTGCGGGTTTGACGTTGCCATACCGCCCCGTCTGGGATCGGCAGGAAAACCCGGTCGCCAAAGCGCCAGTTCCGGCAGCGTTTAAGGGTTCGCGCCAAGACATTTCGAAAAGTTGGCTAGACATGTCGCGGTGTTCGGCTTCGTGGCCGAACAGCCCAGCCATGCCGCAACACCCGGTGCTGGCGATGTCGAGCGTCAGGCCGAAATGCCGAAACACTGCTTGCCAGCGCCGGGGGGTGGCGGGGTCGGCTGTTTTCTCGGTACAGTGTGAAAACAAGGTATAGCGCCCCGTGTCATCAACGGGCATTTGGGGAAGTGAGTGCAGAATGTCAGACAGGAATAGGTCCAATGACATGACTTTTCGCGCGCCCAGATCGTATTCCTTGTTCAGCAGGTCGGTCACGGCGGGTTCAAGGCTGATCAAGGGCAGATCGTCGGGCATGACCCGCAACAAAAAAGCGGTTGTCTGATCGCGCTGCGTTTCAAAGGCATCCATCATGCCACGCACTTGCCGTGCCTTGCCATTGGCCACAGGTGGAATGGCCCAGACAGTAAATCCCAGCTTCTTCAACAGGGCTGTTGATTGCGCAACCACGCCGGTGTCGAATGCGCCAGTGAAACTGTCGAGGATCAAAAGTGCCGGATTCTGACCCCAACTCGATGGTGTCGTGTCCGGATAAACAATGCGACCCCCGGCGTTTTGCACCGCCTGTTCTGCGGTCAGCGGTGCATAGCGCGGGATATCGACAAGGCCAAATCCCCGGTTCAACACAGCCCTGGTCAAGCTGTTCCCCAACACCAGATTTGCCAGACGCGGCAGCTTGCGCAGGGCAAGCGAAAGCCCCTCCATGTGGCGCAGCAGGTGATCGCGTGCAGGGCGCGCGCGGGTCTGGAAGTACTGATGCAAAAAGGCGGATTTCATCGCCGGGATATCTACGCGGACCGGACATTGACCGGTGCAGGATTTGCAGGACAGGCACGTGTCCAGACTGCGTTTCAGCGCCTCTTCAACAAGGGCGGCATCCTCGCCGGTTGAGCGCAGACGCGCCCATTCGCGGAATAGGCTGGCGCGACCCTTGGGGGCTTGAACCTTATCGTGCGTAGCCCTGTAGGACGGGCACATTGGATCGCTAGGTGCCCAGTTGTGGCACGCCCCGTTGCCATTGCAGGCAATCGCGCGTTCGAAGGCGCCAAAGTTTTCTTCGTTGATTTCCGCATCGCGAGGGCCGCGCATGGGTACGGCGTCGATCTTCATCACCGTCAGATCGCTTTCGGCGGCTGTCACCAACTTGCCGGGGTTCAGGCGATTGTCGGGATCAAACCAAGCCTTGATCTTGCGCATCACCGCATAAAGCTCGGGACCAACATAGCGTTCAACATATTCGCCGCGCACGCCCTTGCCATGCTCGCCCCAAATCAGGCCTCCGTGTTTCTGACACAGGTCCGATACCGCGTCCGAGACTTTGCGGATCATCGCCCGATCCTGCGGCTCTCGCATGTTCAGCATTGGGCGCACGTGGACGCAGCCGACATCTGCATGCCCAAACATGCCATAAGATAACTCGAACTGATCCAGAAGCGCGCCGAATTCGGCGACAAAGGCTGACAAGTTTTCGGGCGGTACTGCGGCATCTTCGACAAAAGGCAGCCCGATCCGCTTTGTCTCAACCGCGGCCAGCAGTCCTACAGAGCGTTTGCGCATTTCCCACAATGCTGACATTTCGTCGGGTTCTGCCGTGGTCACCTGTGCTGTGACATACACGCGGTTTTGGTTCAGAATTCGGGCCAGACGTTCTTGACCGGCTGTGACCTCTTCAACCGTTTCACCGATGAACTCGACAAACAGGAACCCGCCAGCATCGCCGATCTGGCCCAGCACGCCCTCAAGCTCGCTCCACATGGGCGAGGCGGCCGCAAGGGCAAGGATCTTGTCATCCAGAAATTCTATTGCGCTTGGATCTGCCTGCACCAGATGCGGAACATGTCTGAGCGCCAAAGCGCAGTCGTCATAAGCCAGAACTGTCAGCGCCCGCTGTTTTGGAATTGGTGTCAGTCGCAGGGTCAATTGGGTGGTCAGCGCCAATGTCCCCTCTGACCCGGCCAGAAGCTTGATAAAGTCGAATTCACCCGACGTGCCGCGCGCCTGATCAAGGTTATAGCCGGTCAGCCCCCGGTTCAGCTTTGGGAAACGTCGGGCGATCTCGGCGGCCTTGTCGTCCAAGTCCTGACGCAGAGCATGTCCCATTTGACCAAGCTCCGCATCAAGTGTGCCGTGAGTGGTGACAGAGACAGGCCGCCCGTTGGCCAGAATCACATCCGCTGCGATGACATGATCAGACATGCGCCCATAGATCCGGCTGCCTTTGCCGCTGGCATCGGTGGCAAACATACCGCCGATTGTTGCCCGAGAAGACGTCGACACCGTGGGTGCAAAGAAAAATCCGTGGGGTTCGAGAAAAGTGTTGAGCTGATCCAGCACGACACCGGGCTGAACGGTGACAGTTCCTGCCTGCAGATCCAGGGTCTCGATACCCCGCATGTGGCGCGACATGTCTACAATCACACCCGCATTCAGTGATTGCCCGTTGGTTCCCGTTCCACCACCGCGTGCTGTCAGGGCAATGTCATGCTCTTGCGCCAATCGGGCCAGTATTGCGACGTCCTTGCCGGATTTGGGAAACAGGATCGCGTCGGGAGTAATGTGATAGATGCTGTTGTCCGTGGCGGCGACCAGACGAGCGCCGTCATCGTTTTCGACATCACCGGAAAATCCCTCTATGCGCAGCGCATCGAGATACCGAGACAAGGATTCGGGGGGGTGATCCAGCATGTTAGCGATCCTGCAGGGTTGGTCCGGGCGCAAATACGCCCGAACCCATGGCTTCAGGTTTGCGGCGTGGGCGCTTGGTTCGACGTCCGCATGCGGGCGATGATCCGAATACCAATGGCAACCAGCGGTATGGCAAAGAACACCAGCGCAACAGGACGGTGCAGGAAGATGCCAAAGCCGTCATCGGTCAGTAGCACCGATTGGCGCAGCGCTTGTTCGGCACCTGGTGCCAGAACAAAAGCAATGATCGTGGCAGCGGGGCTGAAGTTCAGAGTCCGCATGAAATAGCCGATCAGACCAAAGAGGCAGGCAACGGTGACATCGAACATCGACGAGCGCGCCGTGTAGGCCGAGATCAGCGCCACCGCCAGGATCGTTGGATAGATCAGGCGCTGCGGCACCTTGTCGATCACACGACCGATCAGTGGACCACCAAACCAGCCAATGAGACCATATAGAGCGATCCCGATCAATCCGGCTGCGAACAAACCGTAAACGATGTCGCCCGAGGTCTCAAAGATCTTTGGCCCCACTTGGATGCCATGGATCAGAAACACGCCCATGAGCATCGCCGCAATGGTCGATCCGGGCACACCAAGCGCCAAAAGCGGGATCATCGACGGACCGGACACGGCGTTATTGGCCGCTTCAGGTGCCGCGACGCCTTCGATCGCCCCTTTGCCCCATTCATCTTTGTTTGCAGCTTTCGCCTTGGACGAACCATAAGCCACAAAACACGCCACAGCGGAGCCAACACCCGGGATCAGACCCACCATCGAACCGATCACCGAACCACGCCCGATGAAGGGCAGGCAGCGCTTGACCTCGGCCCAGCTTAGGCGGTCGTCATCGGGATTCTTGGCGCGGATTTCGTCATGATGTTCTTGACCTTTGCGCGCAGGGAAAACCTGAGCAAAAACTTCGGAGATCACGAACAGACCAATAAGAAGCGGAACCAGTGAGAAGCCGTTGTAGAGTTCGACCATACCGAAATCGAACCGCGGCTCGGACGTAATCGGATCCAGACCGATCATCGCCAGCGTTGCCCCGAACAGAGTCGATGCGATGCCCTTGAGTACGGAGTCTGAAATGACAGAACCGATGATCAGGAAGGCACAGACATAGATCGCAAAATAATCGGGCGGACCCAGCTCTCGGGTCAGCTGCGCAATAGTCAGCGCGCCAAAAATCAGGATGAACTCACCGACAAAGTCGCCAATGACCGAGGCCACAGTCGCCGTTTTCAACGCCTTGCCCGCCTGTCCTTTCTTGGTCAGCGCGTGCCCGTCGATTACTGTGGCCGCAGCCGCCGTTGTCCCAGGCGTGTTGAACAGGATCGCGGAAATCGACCCCCCGAACCGTCCAGCCTTGCCGATGACGTAAAGAAACGCCAATGCCGACAGCGGGTCGATGTAATACGTGATTGGCACCAGCATGGCGATCGCGGCCGAGGCCGTCAGCCCCGGCACAGCACCCACGATGACACCCAGGACCGCGCCAAGCACTACAAACATAAGCGTCTCGGGCGTGGTGAAGATGGTGTAGAAACCGTTCAGAAGTTCCATGTCATATCCCTCACTTCAGCCCGATCAGGGCCAGGGGGTTGAAAATGGTCGCCTCCGGTTCAAACACGGTCATCAGCTTGAAGAACAGCAGATAGAGCGCGACGGTCGCACAGACAGGCAACAGGATCAGGGCCGGGCCACGCACGGCGAAGATCAACGCGGCTACCAAAAGCAGCACGAAACAGGCTGTGACGTAACCAAAGGCGCCGAACATCCAGACGAAAGCGATTCCCAAAGCAAAGAGCGGCACTGCGTCGGCAAGGAAACGTTTGATTTCAAAGCTTGACTTGTCAGCAGGGGCGACTTGCTTGCGCAGGCCAAAAACAGTCATGGTCACGCCGATCAAGCCCAGGGCGACACAGATGGCTTGTGGAAAGAACCTTGGCCCGATGCCTTCCTCATCAATGAAATCCAGCGAGATGTTGAAGGATTTCCAGAAAAAGAAAGCCGCGAGCACCACCAAGGCCAATCCGGCAAAAATGTTGTGGCGCGCAGTCTTGCGCGCCACTTCAATTTGAACACCCTCGGTCATTCCAGGGTTTCCAACAACTTGCCCCACTCGACCTTCGAGTTTTCGATAGCCGACGCGGTATCGGGGCCGCTCACGCTCGAAGTCGGCAGGCCGGCCTTGGAGAGGGTGTCGATATAGGCAGTTTCCTGAGTGATCGCGACCAAGGCATCGGACAGTTGTGCAACAACCTCGTCAGAGGTACGAGCAGGAGCCATCACGATCATCGGGGTTGAAACTGGGATGAAGTCGACGCCCAGTTCCTTGGCCGAAGGGGCATCAGGCGCCGCCGGGTGACGGTCGTTTGACAACACGGCCAGCAGGCGCACGTCGTCCTCAAACCCACGGCCCAGGTGCGCGCCCATGACGCCAAAATCAACATCTGCGCTGGTCAGCGCAGCACGCACGCCTGAGCCACCTTTGAATGGAACGTCCTTGGCTTTGACGTCGTTGGGGTTCAGAACACCCAGACCCGCCATGTGCCAGACGTTGCCGCGACCAGTGTGACCCCAACGCAGTTTGGTGTCCGAAGTTTTGGCTGCTTCGATCAACTCGTCCAGCGATTGGATCGGCGAACCAGTGGGGACAAAGATGCCGGCGGTCAGCTCACCAATGGTGCCGACCATTTTGAAGTCATTTTCCGAAACAACCTGTGGTTTGATCAGATTTTTCAGAACCATCGAACCGGCGGACGCCAGATAGAGGGTGTACCCGGTGGGCGGCTGGTCTGCCACAAAGCGACCACCAACAAGGCCGCCACCGCCGGGTTTATTGACGACAACAACGGGCTGACCGTCCAGATGTGCGTCAGCCGCGCTGGCCAGCGCACGGGCGTAGGTGTCGGTGCCGCCGCCTGCCTTGAAGCCGACGATCAGGTCGATCGGGCGCTCGGGAAAATCCGCAGCCTGTGCCATGGAAGCGGCAACCGCTAGGACAGTGCCGGTTAAGGCTGTTTTGATCTTAGCAAGTGTGAACACGTTTGTTTCCTCCCAAACATGAGTTTCGACCGAATGAGGTCATTGGATTTTGAATTGCATCGAGATTAGCGAGGGCTTGCTGATCGCAGAAATATTATATGCGTATCCCGGCTATCATGTTTTCCGATGCCCAGTTAAACGCGCTCCAGTAGTACGGAAATACCTTGGCCGACACCGATGCACATTGTGCACAGTGCTAGCGCAGTTCCGCTTCGACAGAGCTGATTTGTGGCCGTTAGAGCCAAACGCGCACCTGACATGCCTAGGGGATGACCAAGGGCGATGGCGCCGCCATTTGGATTCAAATGCGTCGCGTCATCGGGCAACCCAAGGGCGCGCGTGACCGCCAGGGCCTGTGCAGCAAAGGCCTCGTTCAACTCGATCACGTCGATCTGGTCGATGCTCATGCCAACTCGGCTCAGCAGTTTTTGTGTAGAAGGTGCAGGGCCATAGCCCATGATGCGCGGTGCAACACCTGCCGAAGCGCCTGCCACGATCCGTGCCCGTGGCGTCAGCCCGTGACGTTTGATGGCCTCTTCGCTGGCGATGATTAAAGCCGCCGCGCCATCATTGACCCCGGACGCGTTGCCCGCCGTCACCGACCCGCCCTCGCGGAACGGTGCGCGGAGTTTGGCCAGGCCCTCGGCGGTTGTTTCCGCGCGAGGGTGCTCATCAGTATCGATAACTTTGGGATCATTTTTGCGCTGAGGTATAATCACTGGTGTGATTTCTTCAGCGAAGACGCCAGCCGTCTGCGCCGCCGCCGTCCGCTGTTGCGAGCGCAAGGCGAATGCGTCCTGATCAGCGCGACTGATCCCGAAATCTTCGGCCACGTTTTCGGCCGTCTCAGGCATCGAATCGACGCCATATTGGGCCTTCATCAACTTGTTGACGAAGCGCCAGCCGATGGTGGTGTCATGCACTTCATTGGCACGGCTAAAGGCGCTGGTGGCTTTGGGCATCACAAAAGGTGCCCGGCTCATGCTTTCGACACCGCCTGCGATGATCAAATCTGCATCGCCCGATTTGATCGCCCGCGCACCATAAGCAACCGCATCCAGGCCTGAACCGCACAGCCGGTTCAAGGTCGTGCCGGATACGTTTTCGGGCAATCCCGCCAGCAGCGACGACATACGCGCAACGTTGCGGTTATCTTCGCCTGCCTGGTTGGCGCAGCCATATAGCACATCGTCCACAGCGGCCCAATCGACGTTCGGGTTCCGCTCCATCAGCGCCTTTAAAGGCACAGCGCCCAAATCGTCGGCCCGAACAGAAGACAACCCGCCACCATAGCGCCCGATGGGCGTGCGGATGGCATCGCAAATAAACGCATCAACCATCAGATCACCCCCGCGTCGCGCATTGCCTGAATGGCAGCCGCGTCATGGCCCAGATTGCGCAGGATCTCATCCGTGTCTTGTCCTTTCTTGGGCGGAGCGGACTGAAACTCGTTCAGACCGGCGGAGAATTTGGTGGGGTATCCGGCCTGGAACGTCTTGTCCTTGCCTTCGCCCAATTCACCAAACATACCGCGTTCGATCAAATGCGGGTCTTCGAACAGGCGCATGTCTTCATACACCACCGCCCAGGGCAGATCGGTCGGACCAAAAAGCTCTTCCCACTTGGTCAGGGTTTTCGACGCGAACATGTCCGACATCAACTCATGCACTGCCTGTTTCTGCTGGTTTCGCAGCTTATTGGTGCGGAAATCCTCGCGCCGCAGGTCGGGGAATTCGTCACCCATCATCTCGGCCAAGACCAACCAGAACTTGTTCTCGAATAGACCGATGGCGATGTGTTTACCATCTTTGGTTTCAAAGATGTCATTGTCGGGCATCACAAAGGACATCCGATCCGGATCACCGTCGCACAGATCATGCGCAATCCGCACAAGCGGTGAGGACCAGTTGACCATCGCATCGGTGATGGACACGTCCAGATACTGCCCTTTGCCGCTCATCTTGGCAGATCCCATGGCAACCGCCAGCGACAGCGCGCCATACATCGCTCCGGCGTAGTCCGACAGTCTGACCTTGGGACGCGCGAGCTTGTCGTTGACCTGAGAGGGCACCGCAAAATAACCCGACAGTGCCAAAAAATCGATATCATGACCTGCGCGTTGACGATAGGGACCGGTTTGACCAAAGCCCGAGAGTGAACAATAGACGATGGCCGGGTTCTGCGCCTCTACCGCTTCATACCCGAAGCCCAGTCGGTCCATTACGCCGGGACGAAAGCTTTCGATGACGGCATCTGCGCTTTCCAAAAGCTTGGTCAGTATCGCTTTGCCCTCGTCTGATTTCAGATCCAGCGTCAGCGACTTCTTGTTGCGGTTCAGGCGGGCGAACATGTCGTTGCCCAGAAAGCGCCCCGGGTCGCCGTGTTTGGGCTCCTCGATCTTGATGACCTCAGCCCCCAGATCGGCAAGCGTCTGGGTTGCAAAAGGCCCGGGCAGCAAGCGCGACAAGTCTATGATGCGCATACCGTTCAGAAACGACCACTCATTCGTCATTGTGCGGCCTCCGGGTTTGCGGTTTTCCATTCTTTCTGGATGCCTTTTCCGATCGTGTTGCGTTGAATCTCTGAACTACCGGTGAGCACGCGGAACATACGCAGGCGGCGGAACACCCATTCTACTGGATGGTTCTTTGTCATGCCGGTTGCCCCATGGATCTGGATCGCTTTGTCAGCAACCTGAAAGGCATTTTCTGCCACGAAAACTTTGCACATCGACGCCTCGGTCCGGATGTTTTCCCCCCGGTCGGCCTTGGCGGCGGCTGCGTGGACCATCGAATGAGCAGCAAAGTTGGCGGTCTTCATGTCGGCCATCATGTGCTGGATCGCCTGAAAATTGGCGATAGGCTGTTTGAACTGCACCCGGCGGTTGGCGTAGTCCACCGCCTGTTCTAGCGCGAACTGGGCGTGCCCTAGCATTGTCGGGCATTGCAGCAGACGATTAATGTTGATCCGCTCCATTCCCAATTTGAAACCACCACCCAGTTGCCCCAATATGTTGCGCGCAGGCACGCGAACGTTCTCCAAGATAATGTCGTTGTCGATGTGTTGACCCGACATGGGTAGGTAGTGTCCTTCGATCCGGTATCCGGGCGATTTTGCATCTACCAAGAATGCCGTCACGCCGTTGGTTCCGGCCTCTGGGTCAGTCACACACATGACAATGGCAAAATCCGCCGTGCGCGAGGCGGTGATGAACCGTTTGTGGCCGTTGATGATGTAATCATCTCCGTCCTTGACCGCGCTGGTCTGAATACGCGCAGCATCGGATCCGGCATTGGGTTCGCTCAACGCAAAACACCCTGCTCGTTCGCCGCGGGCTGCCGGGTAAAAGAACTCTTCGTTCTGCCCTTCTGTCGCTTGTGTGATGATATACCCGATCCTCATCGGGCCACCGTTTTCACCCAAAACGCAGCCATAAAGCGCCGCGTTCGACCGGGTGGCATCCTCTTTCAGAGTACAGAGCTGATCGATAGACAGGCCTAAGCCGCCGAACTCTTCGGGCAGGTTGCAACCATAGATGCCCAATTCGCGCGAGCGTTTCCACCATTCTTCGAGCTGAGCACGTTCGAACCGAGTTTCATGGGTCAGCCCGTTCTCTTTTTCGAACGGGAGCATTTCATTGTAGAGTAAGTCGTTGGCCTTGGTGCGAAGCTCGGCAAATTTGCCCGCTTCCAGGCCAGCTGTTGCGCGGTTCAACCCCTGATTCATGATTACACCTTCCGATCCGAACCGGCCCAGTATCCATCACGCACCTGACGGCGCAGGATCTTGCCGGCGTCATTTTTAGGGAGCTCGACCACAACATCGACCGAATGCGGTTTCTTGAACTTGCCCAACTTGTCCACGCAATGCGTTATCAGGGCATCGGTATCAATCTCGGCGCCATCGCGTGCCACAACAACGGCCTTGACCGCCTCGCCGAGGTCAGCGTCAGGAACGCCGACAACGCAAACTTCGTAAACCTCAGGGCGTTCGAACAGGGCATTTTCAACTTCGTTGGGGTATACATTGAATCCGCCGGTGACGATCATGTCCTTCTTGCGGTCGATGATAAAGATGTAGCCGGTGTCGTCGATATAGGCGATGTCGCCAGTGTGATAACGCCCGTCTTTCAGAACCGGAGCAGTCAGCTCGGGTGCGTTGTAGTAGCCCTGCATGACATCCTCGCCCTTAACCACCAGCTCACCAGCCTCGCCCACGGGCAATTCGTTGCCTTCGTCATCGATCACCGCGACTTCAGTCTCAAAGAGGGCACGACCGCAGGAGCTAAACAGTTCGGGCCGCCCGTTCAGGGCCAACTCATGGTCCGCTTCGGTCAGCAGCGTAACTGAAGAGCACACCTCACCCGCGCCGTAACCCTGGTTTAGGATCGGGCCAAAGAACTCGACCGCTTCTTGCAAACGCGCCGGGGAAATGGGGGCCGCACCGTACCGAAGCAACTTAAGTGAGGAGAGGTCGTAGTCGCCTCGGTTTGGTGCGGCCAGAATGCGGTTGATCATAGTCGGGACCAGATAGGTCTGCGTAACCTTTTCGGCCTGAAGCGTCGAAAGATACGTGTCTACGTCGAACCGCGACAGGATGACGTTGGTGTGGCCCTGTGATAGCAAGGGCATGATCGCCATTCCGGATACATGGGTAATGGGTCCCACGTGCAAATACGTTTCATGTTGATCAGGATACAGCCGAGAACGGAAAGTGATCTTGCGCAGGATTGCTCGGCGATTGCGGAGGGAATGCATCGCAGCCTTTAGCACACCTGAAGATCCGGAGGTGTAATGGTGCACCATGATGTCATCTGGCGAAACATCCGCGCAAACGGTCTCGGTCTCAGCCTGAGCTAGAGCATCCTCATAACTACCACCGTCGCCCAGCACCAACAGCTGCAAGTTATCGTTTTCATTGAATGCCTGCTGCGCCGCTGCCAAATGCGCCTCGTCCGTCAGCAGAATTTTGACTTCACTGTCCTTGCAGACGTGAACAACTTCGTCTGCTGACAGGCGTGCATTGATCGGCACGCGGGTAAAGCCACCTTTGAGCAGAGCCACCTCGGCCTCGACGATTTCGGACCGGTTCCAAGCCAGAACCGCTACACGATCACCCTTGGTCAATCCTGCATCCGACAACGCGTTCGCAAGCCGGTTTGTACGCTCTTCCAGTGTCGCATAGGACAGTGATACGCGTTCGTCCTTTACGGCAATCCGGTCGGCCCAGAACAGGGCGGCGCGTGTTACAAGATTTCCCAGGTTCATGTTCAATTCCTCGCATTATCCGATCCAGGCCTCGAAATGCGGAGGCACAGCAAGATTGAAAGGAAGGGTAGAGGGCTAGTTGTAGACAAGAAAATACTATTTACAGCTGTCTAAGATAGTAAAAACTTATTGCAGGATGATGCCCTGACAATGATTGTCGCTCTGCAATATTATAATAATTTATTATGGCGGTGATCACACCATAGTATTTTCCACGACTTTGGTGCTTCAGCTAAACATACAAGGCAAACCAAAGGCTGATCGAAGGGGAAAGTCATGAATGCGGTTACTTTGACGCGCAAAGATCAGGTTGGCATCGTCCGGGTCGACGCCCCCCCGGTGAACGCCATTTCCCAGACAGTGCGGCAGGGTTTGTTGGAAGCATTTGACGAGGTCACAAACGACCCGCAGATTGCTGTTGCGGTGCTAATATGTTCCGGCCGGACCTTCATGGCAGGGGCAGACGTAAGGGAGTTCGGCAAACCGCCGATGCCGCCCCATCTTAACGATCTGGTGTCCTTCATCGAAAGCTGCCCTAAGCCTGTTGTTGCGGCAATTCACGGTCAGGCGCTTGGTGGTGGACTGGAACTTGCGTTGGCGTGTTCCCACCGGATCGCGACCGCGAATGCGCGCTTTGGGTTGCCCGAAGTAATGCTTGGAATCGTGCCCGGTGCGGGTGGCACGCAGCGGCTACCGCGATTGGTAGGCGTGGAACAAGCGCTTAACTTGGCGGTGGAAGGTAAGCCGGTCTCTGCCAAAGTAGCCGTTGAAATTGGCCTGATTGACAAGATAGCAGACGATCTTGAACCGGAAGCGATCACCTATGCAACTGCGCTGATCGGGGTCGATACTGCCCCTCTAAAGCTCAACCTGCCGATTTCGGCTGACAGCTTTGATCCTGCCCTGTTCGATCAATGGCGGGCCATGTGTGCCAAACGCAAGCGTGGCTTCGATGCGCCCTTGGCGGTTATCGACGCACTTGAGGCTGCCACCGGGCCGGATTTTCAGGCTGGTCTCGACAAAGAGCGCGACTTGTTTCTAACCCTGCGCCAAAGCACGCAATCTGGTGCATTGCGACATATCTTTTTTGCCGAACGCGAAACCTACAAAGTAGAGGGGCTGGATCTGTCGCAAGCAGGCGAGATCGGCAGTGTTGCGGTAATCGGGGCGGGAACCATGGGAGCAGGGATTGCGCAGGTCTTTGCCACCCAAGGCATTGCCGTCACTCTGGTCGAAATCTCGGACGAAGCGGCACAGTCCGGAATCAACCGAATCCGGGGCAATTTGGAACAAGGGGTCAAGCGCGGCAAGATGAGCGCAGCCCGTGCCGAAACCATTTTGACGCTGATTTCACCCACGACCGACTATGACGATATGGCTTTGACCGATCTTGTGATCGAAGCAGCGGTCGAAGACATTGTTATAAAGAAGAAAATCTTTAAACGGCTGGATAAGATCTGTCACCCAGGTGCCATTTTGGCGACGAATACTTCGTACCTTGATATCGACGAGATCGCCCAAGCGACCGATCGCCCCGAGCGCGTTGCCGGCCTTCATTTCTTCAGTCCTGCCCATATCATGAAGCTGGTCGAGATCATTCGCACCGATCAGACGGACCCGGCGGTAACGGCGACGCTGGCAGCGACAATGAAAAAGCTGGGAAAAACGGGTGTGATTGCTGGGGTCTGCCACGGGTTCATTGGTAACCGGATGTACCAAGCCTATCAGCGCGAAGCTGGGTTGTTGATGCTGGAATGTGGATCACCTGAACCGGTTGACGCCGCGCTGCGCCAGTACGGAATGGCGATGGGGCCGTTTCAGGTGCTGGATTTGTCGGGCATCGATATTGGCTATCTGATGCGCAAATCGCTGCCTGTCGGCGCAGTGCATCCTCACGCATTTCAGGTCCATGACCGGCTTGTTGAAATGGGGCGCAAAGGCCGCAAAACTAAGGCTGGCTTTTATGGCTACAACGAGAAGGATCCTTCGATAGACGAGGTTGTTCTGGGACTAATCCGGGAGGCGGCCGAAGATGCAGGGATCAATTCGCGCGATCTGAGCGCGGAAGAAATCGCGCGACGTTGTATCGACGCGCTGCAGCAAGAGGGTGACGAAATTTTGAAAGAAGGCATCGCGGCTAAGCCCGGTGACATCGACGTGGTGTTCGTCAACGGCTATGGGTTCCCTCGATACCAGGGTGGTCCGATGTATCACAAGAATTCAGTCACCGACCAAGTTCCGGTCTAAATTCGGCGGTTGTCGGGACGGGATGCGTCGCAAACGAGACTGTTATGTTAGATGGCGTGTTTCGAAATTGTGAGATGCGGCTTGAACCTTAGGTGGGCACTAGGAAGTGTTGGCGCATGAATTCGATTTCACCTCTGACGCCTCGTTGTTAGTAGTGAATGTGGCCGCGTTTGATGGTTCGGATGGTATCAATGCCACTCAAGGTCGCTTTTAATGAGGTTGTTACGCCGCTTCTTGTCGATGTGCCTGATGCTGACAAAATGCGGATCATAGGAATGATTAATCATCACGGATGACGCGCCGGTATGTTGGCGCTTTGTCTGTGCAGATCGACACTGGACATTGTAGCCCCGTCCTCTCATTTGCTTTGCGAAGAAAGGCTCGTGCAGCTTTGGCATCCCGCCTTACGGTTAGTCGGAAGTCGACCATTTGACCGTTTGCATCCATGACGCGCCAAAAATAGTGCCATTTGCCACCGACCCGAATGTTGGTTTCATCGGCATGCCAACCGACACTCGCCCGATGCAGATACTTCTCGGTCCGCCTGGTCAGCTCAGGCCCGAATTTTTGAATCCACCGGTACACTGTCGATCGATCTACCGAGATGCGACGCTCTGACAGAAATTTAACCACATCTAAAAAGGTAAGCGGGTAGCGCAAGTACCAACGCACGGCACAAAATATGATCTTACGCGGGAAGCGGCGTTTCTTGAAAGGGGAACTACGCGGCATGACCAACCTCAAACGCAAGAAACTGGCCAAATGAGCCGATTAACGCGATAGTCCCCAAGCGATGGGGTTATCGTCTGCCAGTTGACTTCATTGGCAAAGCGGTGCTGCAGGCCCACATAGATGCTGCAGACCCCCAGCAGGATCATGATGATATTTTTGAACACCGGGCCGACATTTGGAATCCACAGCAGGTTCTCAATTCCGCGCATGGTGATCAGAATTTTGATCCAGCGCATTATGATGACAATGATAGCGATGCCCCACGGGCTGAGCTCGAAGCGCAGAATCTGCGCCCTGACCAAAGCAAATAGGTAAAAGACCGCGGGAACCTTCGGGCAATGGTAGCAATAGGCCGAACTCGCAGTGCTAAATGCAACTCAGGGTTGGGTGTTTGCTAAAGAGAAACAAAAGGTTGCTCCAATCGTATGTTTGCGTGCGCCGATTAGTATTTCAAATGGAAGTATTTCGACGAAACAAACCACATTGGAGACAGATCATGTCCAAGTCGTCGTCTTTGGCGGTGTTAATGTGGCGGGCAAGATTTTGGACCTAAATCTGAATCCCCGCAAGATTGGCGAACCTCTTTCGAAGAGCCCCTGGCCCGTGACCTTGAAGGGCCCACTACCAAAGCCGAAGATCAAGGTCAAAGACGGTCCGAAACGACTGAAACGATCGGATAGTGAGGACAAAATGCCAGCAAAAAGAAAACTTTGCGTTCCGGACATTTTACAACTGCAGTAGTGGCGGAGGCAGTCGATAAAAGAACACTTTTAACGTACAAAAAGAATGACATCGCTTTCTGGAAGCGATTTTTGCTTCGGGTTTTCTCTCGATATATTCCGCACTTTAGGCGAATGGAAACTCTCTTGGAGTTCGGCCGACACGATGAAAGACCTTTGAGACGCAAATGGAAGAACGTGTGCACTTTTGAAATGGCAGCTAAAGCGAAATTAACAGCTTAGTGCAGCGTTAGTGGCAGAACTATGTGTCGCCCGACAGGTGGCGTTAGGTTTTATTCTAAGGGCAGGTTGACCGATCTGAGAAGCGCAACAATATTCGAACCGCGATTTTCCAGAAGCTTGGCAATTTGATGCACGCCAAATCCTGGAACATTCCACGTTTCGCTATCAGAATTCACTTTGTTCTCATCCATACTGGTGTTTCGACCCAGATAGAAGCACGCTGCTGAACCGAGGCTCTTTGCGTATTGGGCTACAATAGACAGGGAGTAAAAGCTAAGCAATCGTGTGGTTGCCAGCGGCAATGTAGTGGATCTTTTGCGCCTGCAGCGAATGTCGGGAACGAATGTTGCGCCCGCAGCGGCCGAGAGTGGTGGTCAACGACCGGCTTGGGCTGCAAGAACCAAAAGGTGAACATGGAGTAGCCGATCTACCAACTCGTCGGATGCTTCTCTGAAACAACAGCGTACGCCTCAACCGGCTCCCTGATGCCCTTCATCTCCACCTCTCCCTTGCCTACGGCATCCACAACGCCTTCGACGGCAGCCCACATTCGGGGAGAAATCAGTACCTCATTGCGGGTGGCCATGTTGCAAAGCCGCACGGCCATGTTGATCGAGGTTCCTGAGGCGGTGCAATCAAATCGTCCCGCTGAACCGACGATACCGACCGTATTGTAGTCAAACGAGATGCCAACTCCAAAAAGAACCCGATTGCCCAGCTTTTGCCATTTGGCGCAGAACACTTGCATTTTATCGCGCATGGCCAGTGCCATGCACACCGCGTCGCCTGCCGGATGAATAACCGGAATCGAATCCTTGAAGGTATCGCAATTTGTGGACAGCTCCGGTTTTGCAAGGGTTTTCTTTGTGATTTTGATCGTTTTGCGTAGCGGTCGTTTGTCCGGCCTATTTGTGCGGCGCGTTTGACCGCTGGCCCTGATGAAATACGCATGCTGGATCCCCATCAAGTTGCCGGACTATGATGCCCTGGCAATGCCAAGGGGTGTTCCGGCGGCGGCAAAGATCATCATCACAGGAATTGCCCTTGCAACTCGTATGGAGCGTTTCTCATACGCCCCGAAATCTCAGGCTGGCTTGTAGACTTCTTGCTTGGACAAGACCGCCCAGGCGATCCGGGCGGTCTTGTTGGCCAGAGCCACGCTGACCAACCGTGCGTGCTTTTTCTCCAACAAGCGCCGGACCCATTCTGCGGTTTGTGTTTGCATATGGATAACACGTCTGAGAACCGCAGTGTCACCTACGATAGGCAGTTTGCGTAGATACCCATCTCCCGTCTTCGTGATCCTTCCCAGCCGGTCCTTACCGCCAGAGGAGTTCTGTCTCGGGACCAGCCCGAGCCAGGCCGCAAACTGGCGCGCAGACCGGAGTTGCGCGGGATCAGCAATAGTGGCGGCAAGAGCCGTCGCGGTGAGCACCCCGACGCCCGGGATTGTGGCCAGCCGTTGGCTGACCTCGCTCGTGCGATGCCAACCCTGTATTTTGCGATCGAGATTGGTGATCTCTTCTTCCAGTTCATTCATCTGCCGGGCAAGTGACAGCAGCGCGACCCGCGCCACCTGAGGGATGTCGAGGTGACCTTCCTGAAGTCTGGCGCAGAGGTCGCGTATCTTGTGCGGACCTCGGGCAGATACGAACCCGAATTCCGCCAGATGGGCCCGCAACGCGTTGATCAGCATGGTGCGTTGGCGGACCAAAAGGTCGCGTGCTCGATGCAGCATCAGAACCGCCTGCTGATTGGCGCTCTTGATCGCGACGAAGTGCATGTTCGGTCGGGTAACGGCCTCACAAGTCGCCTCGGCATCCGCCATATCATTTTCTGCCGCCTCACATATGGCTTGACATACGAGGGCGCGATCAGACGTACCTCATGCGCGAGCGCGGCAACTTCGCGGGCCCAATGGTGGCTGGCCGCACAGGCCTCCATGCCAACCAAGCAGGAGGCCAGGCCGGACAGCATATCGAGCAATGCGTCGCGCCGAACCTTCTTTCTAAGAACAACCTCTCCATCAGCATCAACTCCATGAAGCTGAAAGACGGACTTGGCCAGATCGATCCCGAGTGTTGTAACATGCATGTGGACAGCTCATCTCTTCCGTTGGGTACAACAACGCCAACATTGGCACATTGCGATGCCGCGTGGTGGAGCTGTCCACACCATCAAGTTGTTTGACGGCGTTTGAAAGGAGCCGCGGAAGGCGCGGTCAGGCTGTTAGCTCAAAGGCATGGCCATTCCAAAGATCGTGTGCATCTGATCGTGCGCGGCGGAAGAAGACGGTACAGAGGCATAAGCGGCGGCGGAACATGGTGTTGATTTGGTTGTGGACGACGAGAAATCGTGGAGCATGGCGTGGTGAGTTGAACCGGCCCATCATCTTTTCCTGCTTTCGCGTCGGCCGAAAAAACGCTTTGCGGCCTTGCGCATTGCGGCCAGGCTGAATCACAATGTCGAGTACATCTCCATTGCCATCGATTGCACGCCACAGCCAATGTTTCACGCCGTTGATCGGCACGACCACTTCGGCCATTTGCCATGTATCGTGCGGCCGGGGCCGGGCGCGTCGGATACAGTCCGCAAACTGAGACCCGAAACGGTTCACCCAGAGACGAACCGCTTCACGACTGACAATGACGCCACGCTCCGCCAGGAGGTCTTCGACATCCGCCGTGCTGAGAGCAAACCGATGATATGCCCGCACCGCATAGGCGATGATTTCGCAAGGAAAACGGAGGCCCTTCAGCCGCGGCAATGAGGTCGGTAAGGTCATGGGACCGCGCGATCCGAGAAGGACAACGCGATCAACTTGGTAATGTTTTTCAAAGAGATCATGCCGAAGCTTGTAAAAAAACTACAAGCTGAGAACAAACGTCGGAACCTGCGTACTTGTCAATCCAGACAAAAAGTTTGCGACACATCCTTTTTCACCCCGTGGCGGGCACCCACAATCCGCCGATCTCTGTCTTCGCAATACGTATGGTCAACGCCATAGCGACTATCCAGCCGGTCACTACGGCCGCTGCCGTTCCGAACCACACCCCGGTTTCGTTGAATCCCAATATGCCAATAAACACCCAAACAAAGAACGCGACCCCAAAGGCCTGGCGATAAAGGCTGATCCAAACGGTCCAAATAGGTTTTTTGAAGGCCTGCAAAAGTGAGTTGATTGAAAACAGCATCATGTAAAAAGGCAGGATCAGACTGTCGACTCGTAGATATCCCACACCAACGCGAACAACCTCGGGGTCCGCTGTAAAAAGGCGCATCACTAAGGGGCCACCGAGCCAGAGGATCGGGATCGCAACCAGTGACATGTAAAACCCGACTCGCCAGCAATAGAACAACGCGGCGCGCACCCGCTGGCTGTCCCGAGCACCGAAGTTCTGTGAGGCGATTGGCAGTAGGGCACCCGTGACACCCAGAATGGGCAGCAACAAAACCTGTTCAAGCCGTATTGCGATTGCATAACCAGCAATTGCATGTTCACCAAACAGCTTCAGCGCAAACTGCAGGACAAAGGCTGACAACAACATGATCGTAAACGAAAAGGCAGTGGGCAGAACCTGCAGCGAAATTTCTGCAAACCGTTTTAGGCGTGGTCTGAAATAGGCCGCGCGCATACGTTTCATTCGCTTTCGCCGAAGAACCTGCTGGATCAAAAAGATCATCACGCCTGTCTGGCTGATCACCGTGGATAAAGCCAAACCGTTGAAGCCGATGCCCGGGATCACGCCCGGAATTCCGTAGATCAGAAGGGGATTCAGGATGATGTTCGCCAGAAACGCGACGATAAGTGCCCGTTGCATAGACACTGCGTCGCCATGGGCCTGCAAGATGCCATTACATCCATGAGCCAGAAGAAATCCCGGCATTGCCAAAAGCAACCAATAGAAATAGCGAAGTCCGGCTTCACGATAAACGCCTGGTTCCGAAACAAGCTTGATTAACAATGGGCCGAACCAAAGCCCTGCCAGGGCAAGCAGGCAAGACGCAACGATTCCGTAAGCTATCCCTTGGGCCGCTAGGCGTCGTGCCGCTCGGTTGTCGCCTGCACCCAGAGCGTTTCCAACCAGTGCACTCATAGCTGCACCCAGCCCGACGCCCACGGAAATAGAGATGAAGAAAGCTTGAAAGCCAAGGGCCAGCCCAGCTTGGGCGCTAGTCGACAACAGCCCGGCAAAGAAGATGTCGACGATGTTGTACAGTGTACTGAAAAGCATTCCGACTGCGCCGGGTATCGCCAATGTTCGGAAATGGCCTGCAATGGACCCTTGGGTCAGATTAAGGTCGATTGCTTGAGCCATGTTAACTGAGTGTCATGGGCGCTCGGCCTGAACTGTTAGAAAAACAAACACAGGGGTCAGAACATCTTCGAACCCGTGGTTGAGTTCAGCGTCCACACTGATCGTATCGCCAGCTGACAGCGTAAAGCGGGCCTCGCCATATCGGTAAACGGCTTGGCCCTCGAGTGCCTGTACAAACACTACGCCGTGGCCGACGTAAGTGGGCGGCGGCCCGCCTTCGCGCAATAAAGTCACGCGACGCGCTTGAAATCGCAGGTCTTTACGCGAATGCAGTGAAAGATTGACGTACTCGTGGCTGTGCCCCGCCGAGATACGGTTTGATTTCAGTCCCTCACCATGGCGCACGAGAGTGTAGTCAGTGTGATCTGTACGCGCTTCGCGGAACAAAGAAACAATCGGAACTTCGAGCGCTTCGGCCAGTGCCGCCAGAGTGTCGATTGAGGGAGAAACCAACCCATTTTCGATCCGGCTGATCATAGCGGCTGAGATGCCGGACTGTTCTGCCAAGCTACGAGCGGATTGCTTCCGACTTTGCCGTAGTTCCTTCAGCGAGGCTCCGATGGCACGGTCGATCTGTCTGCCTGGAGTGTCTCCTTGCATGATCCGTCCTTTCAGTCGCTGCTATAATACCCCAACACATCGCCATCGGTGGTGACGCCAAGGCCATTCAGCAACCGGTTGGCGTAGTTGAAGTAACCTACGATCTGGTTGATTTCGAGAATTTCGCCATCCTCCCAACCGGTGTGTTTCAGGGCTGCCACATCAGAATCGACCATCGTACCCGGCGAAAGTGTAAGCTTTTCCGCATAGGTCAGTGCCGCCAAATGTGCGCCGTCGAACGCATCCTGCGGGCGATGTGCCTCGAGTGCGGCTTCGATCTTGTCGGCGCGTGTGGCGTCGTCGATCAGGTGACGGGCGTTGGACCAGTGGTTAGCATAGGAATAGGGGCAGGTGTTGAGAGTGGATACGTAGGAACTGATCACTTCCTGAAACCACATGGGAACTTTGTTCGCCTCATCGTGCAGACAGGCCCGGTACAGAATCACATGCCCCTTCATGGTGTTAGGCCGCAGGGAATGCACCCGCATGACATTGTCGACAGTGCCGTGCGGTGTACGCGCCAGATCCAAAGTGGCCTTCAGATGCGAGTCAGCATCTTCGTCAGATATCATGCTGATCCAGGCAGACATTTGCGGTTCCTCCCTTGGTCGTCAGTATTATCTGAGGGCAGATCAAAAATTGTCCTCTGAGTTTTTTATTGACGAGTATTGCATATTAAGCAACCATATTAATTAGTGTGCAACGTATTTGAGGAGGCTCAGGCCTTGCCCGACTGCCCCAAACAATCGCAGCGCCAGCCCGGCCTCGGCTGTTTTGTCAGGCCTTGCACCACGACATGCCGGCCTGCCTTTGCAGGAACGGTGGAGAAAACTCCTTTGCACGCCCGGTCCATCAAAAGACAAATTCGCATGGTGTCCCGAACCCAAGCAGGTACGACATGAACCAAGCCACTCCGATGATTGAAGTGACCAATCTGGATAAATATTACGGTGCGTTTCACGCGCTGAAAAACATCGATCTGACGGTCCATCAGGGTGAAAAAGTCGTGATCTGCGGTCCCTCGGGATCGGGGAAATCGACGCTGATCCGGTGCTTTAACGGGCTGGAGTGGCACAACTCCGGCCGCCTCGTGATCGACGGGATCGAGGTTTATGACGGAGCCAAAGAAATTCGCGAGCTGCGGCAGGAAGTCGGTATGGTCTTTCAGCAGTTCAACCTGTTTCCACACCTGACAGTGCTAGAGAATCTGACGATCGGTCCGATGAAAGTGCGCGGGATATCCAAGGCGCAGGCCGAAGAAACCGCACGCAATTATCTTGAACGTGTTCATATCCCGGAACAGGCCGACAAGTACCCGGCGCAGCTGTCGGGCGGGCAACAGCAGCGCGTGGCAATTGCGCGGTCTCTGTGCATGGAAACTCGGATCATGCTGTTTGACGAACCGACATCCGCGCTGGACCCCGAGATGATTAATGAGGTGTTGGATGTGATGGTCGAGCTGGCCGATACCGGCATGACCATGGTTGTCGTCACTCACGAGATGGGCTTTGCCCGTAAGGTCGCTGACACGATGGTCTTTATGGAGGCGGGCCAGATCGTCGAGGTTTCGCCACCCGAACAGTTTTTCACCAACCCCTCGAGCGAACGCTGCCGTTTGTTCCTAGATCAGATCTTGGCGCATTGACATGAGCGATCTGGGCATTTCCCGGCCAAAAGGTCAGCCGCTGCCAAAGCCGCCTTTTTTGAAGCGGTTTTTTGACTCGACCCTGATTTCGGTCGGGATCTATGCCGTTATCGTCGGGCTGATCGCCTATGGTGCATATATCGGCGCGCAGGGCATGGGGTACAACTGGCAATGGTACCGGGTGCCGCAGTTTCTGTATCGCAATACCGAGGTCGGATTTGAATGGGGTGAAATTCCCATCGGGCTGGTCGCGACGATCAAATTGTCGGTCACGGCTTTCATTCTGGCTATGGTTATAGGCTTGCTTGTGGCGTTGCTGCGTCTGTCGGATCTTGTCATCGGGTCCGCAGTTGCGGTTGGATTTCTGGAGCTGATCCGAAATATCCCGCTGCTGGTCCTGCTCTACCTCTTCTATTATGTTCTGGGGCCGATTTTTGGGTTTGACCGATACACGGCCAGTATCCTTACCCTGGCCGTTTTCCATTCTGCCTTGATTTCGGAAATCTTCCGGGCCGGGATCAACGCCGTCCCCACAGGCCAGTGGGAGGCCGGTAAATCCATCGGGATGAGCCCGTCCCAGACTTATCGCTATATCATCCTGCCACAATCCGTCCGCTTCATGCTGCCGCCGATGACCGGCGAGGTCGTTCATCTCATAAAATCCTCGGCCATTGTCAGCGTGATTGCGGTGGCCGAGCTGACGACCTTCGGACGCAACATCATTTCAGACACATACATGAGTTTCGAAATCTGGTTCACCATCGCACTGGTTTATCTGGTGGTGACCCTGATCCTGTCGATTGGCGTAAGCCATCTGGAGAAGAAATATGCCGTCGACCAATAACCCAGAAAATATGTCGGACAACAAGGAGAACCAAGATGAAGCTTTCTCGCAGAATGCTCGGGGCTGCCCTCGGCGCGGTCGTGGCTACCGGTGTGGCGACCTCAGGCTGGGCGCAGAGCGCTACGCAGGAACTATCCAGCGAAAGTGTGATTGAAACTATCAAGCAGGATGGCGTGATCCGGATCGGTCTGTCGCTGTTCGTGCCATGGTCGATGCGCGACAAGAATGGCGATCTGATCGGATTCGAGCTGGATGTTGGCCGTCAACTGGCCGAGGATATGGGGGTTGAAGTCGAATTCGTGCCCACCGCTTGGGATGGTATCATCCCGGCGCTGGTCTCCGGCAATTTCGACGTGATCATCTCGGGCATGTCGGTGACGGCGCAGCGGAACCTGACCATCAACTTTACCGATCCATACGCCTATTCGGGTCTGGCCATTCTGGCCAATAAGTCGATGACCGAAGGCATGGCGCTTGAGGATTTCAACAATCCCGAAGTGACCTTTGCCGCCCGGCGTGGTGCAACACCTGCGGCGGTGATTGCACAGAACTTCCCAGACGCGACCTTGCTGTTGTTCGATGAAGACGGTGCCTCGACTCAGGAGGTTCTGAATGGGAACGCTCATGCTTCCATGGCAGCGCAGCCAACTCCAAACCGCGAGGCTGGGTTGCACCCTGAAACGCTGAGTGTGCCGTTCGAAAATCTCTATGATCCGCGCGGTGAAGCCTTTGGTGTGCGAAAGGGCGACCCGGACGCCATGAACTATTTCAACAACTGGATCGCGCAGCAGTGGCGTTCCGGTTGGCTGAAAGAACGTCATGACTATTGGTTTGCTGGAAATGAATGGGCTGACCAGGTCGCCCAGTAACCCTGACCCACCCGGGGGGCAGCGATGCAGCCCCCCGGATCTGATACGGAGCGTCTCGCGTGCAGGATTTTCTCAAAAAACTCAGATGGCCGGACTACCTGATCGCCGCGGTTCTGTTCGTGTTTTTCGGGTATATCTGGCTGTCGATTGAAGGCACGCTCAATTATAGGTGGCGCTGGGACGTCATCCCCAGTTACATTGTCGGCTGGCATTCAGGTCGTGAGGAATACTTTGCCAATTTGTTGCTGCAAGGGTTGGCCGCAACGGTTCGCATCAGCCTCTATGCCGGAATTCTGGCGTTGATCCTGGGCACCATTCTAGGTGTAGCCCGCTGTTCATCAAATCTGACCATCCGCATGCTGGCGCGCACCTACTTGGAATTCTTGCGCAACGTGCCGCCGGTTGTTGTCGTTTTCATCTTCTTCTTCTTCCTGTCTCAACAGCTGATCGATGCGTTGAATTTGGAACGTTGGGCGCGCGGTATCGCGCGGCAGGAAAACAATCAGGTCTGGGAGTTCTTCTTCGGTGAAATGCGCCGCTTCCCATCGCTTGTTTCGGGCGTCATTGTACTGGCCCTTTTTGAGAGCGCATTCGTTGGTGAAATTGTTCGTGCCGGTATCCAGTCGATCCCTAAAGGTCAGAGGGAAGCCGCGCGCTCTATCGGTATGAGCCGCATTCAGGAACTGCGTTATGTGGTACTGCCGCAAGCGATGAAGAAAGTGGTGCCACCGCTCGCCAATCAGTTCATATCGCTGATCAAGGACAGTTCAATCCTGTCGTTGATTTCTGTGCAGGAACTGACTTACAAAACGGTTGAGCTTGTGGCCTCATCCCGCATGATATTTGAGGCGTGGATCACCACGGCCGCTTTCTACTTTGTGGTTTGCTTCGGCCTTAGCCGATTGTTTGCGCGGCTTGAAAAACGGTCAGACAAGCGCTGACGTAAAGGCCAGTATGATACGCCTCTATGATTTCCGGCTTTCGGGCAGCTGTCACAAAGTACGACTGTTACTGTCCATGCTGCAGCGGGATCACCAGATCATCGACGTAGACCTGCTGAACGGAGACCAAAACCAGAGCGCGTTTTTGCAGGTCAATCCGCTGAACAAGGTACCAGTTCTGGACGATGATGGGTTCATCCTGCGCGACAGTACTGCCATCATGGTCTATCTGGCGCAGAAATACGGCGCAGGCGAATGGGCCCCGACCACACCGAAGGAACACGGCGACATACAGCAATGGTTGTCGTTTTCTGTGAATGAAATCTTCCACGGCGTTGCAATGGCCCGGGCGATTGTTCTGTTTGAGCGCGACACCGATCTGGCCGAGCCGCAGGCGCTTGGGCAGAAATCTCTGAAGATCATGGAGCAACACTTGTCAGACCATCGCTGGCTGGCCTGCGACCGTCCCACCCTCGCAGATCTGGCCTGCTATCCCTACATAGCTTTGGCGTATCAGGGTGGAATATCGATGTCTCCATACCCGGCGGTGCGCGCGTGGATCGCGCGTGTTGAGGCTTTGCCTGGTTATGTCCCGATGCCGGGTTTGCCGGCACCGGGTTAGGGGCAATCGGGGCTATGCTCTGATCTGAACCATGCCGTTTTCGATCCGGGATTCAAACACTTTCATCGGCCGCGTCGCAGGCGCTGAAACCGGGCGCCCGTCTCGCACATCAAATGCGCCCTGATGCAGGGGGCACTCGATGACATAGCCATCGAAATACCCGTCACACAGATCCGCGCCGCCATGATTACAAAGCGCCAGTGAGGCATAGATACCACCGGGCGTGTCGTAGATTGCGATGATACGTGAGCCGAGTTCTACCCGTGTGACCCAATTTTTTTCCAACCGAGCAGCTTCGATCACGTCTTTCCACGGTTTTACATCTGTCATGGATCACGCCTCTTCCTTGTGCCGGATCTGACGCAGGATTTCACGGTGGGCAGCCAGATAGCCGCCGGGCTCGATATGGATGTGGTCTTTTAGCTTCTCATGCAAGCGCGGGAGCGCGTGAAACGGGACCGAAGCGACATAGTGATGTTCCGCGTGGTAATTCATGTTCCAGCACAGAAAGGACCACGGTGCCGAAACCAGATTGGTGCGCGTATTTTCTGACATCTGCGCGACGGTCGGGCGTCCGACATGTTCGGTCATCCGGATGAACCGCATCACCGGCTCGCCCAGAAACAGGGGGATGAACCAGTACCAGATCAGCCCCCACCAACCCGTGATGGCCATGCCCAGAACGATCGCCGCATAAATAGCCAGCATTCTGCGGGCATCGCGATATACGGCCTGATGTTCGACTTTCGGAATGAACCGCAACTCGGTCTCGCTGAGATTGCCGCTGGCGTGGCGAAACAGTTCCGTGAATTTGCCGCGCCAATAGGGCAGGGCGGACAGATAAAGCAGATATTCTCCCATTGTTTCGGGCAAAGGGATCAGTTCGGGGTCTTCCCCGGTCAGTTGCGTATAGGTGTGATGATCGCAATGTTCGTAGCGAAAGAACCGATGTGGCAGAATGATGATCAGGCCGCAGATCTGACCTACCAAATCATTCAGCCACCGGGTTCGGAACACTGTATAGTGCACGCATTCATGCTGTAGTGAGAAATGGTGCACCAGAACGATGCCTTGCAGGAACATTGCGGGCCAGATTAGCCAGCTGTTCCAGGCTAGGGTGACAAGGGTAGTTGTGCCAGCCAGCACCAGTACCCAAAGCGCCAGATGGCGCAAGCCGGGGCCGTCGGACCGTTGCATGAATCCTTTCAGTTCTTCACGCGTGAGCTTGCCTTCGGCCAGTGCCTGAGACAGGGGCGTTACGATTGCTTGTGACATGTGAATTCCACATTTTTGCCGGTGCGGGGGCTGTGCCCTCATCGCATGTACCGGCACCGGAGACGGGAGTGCTCCGCACCATAGGACCTTGTCAGGTGGACCTATTGCAATCAGTTTAGCGCGATGGCACGCGTTCGATCAAGCGGGAAGGCTCAGCCAGTGCGGCGTAGACCGATATCCAGATCGGGGTCGGCGAACAGGGCAGCCGCGCAGGGGTGTTTGTCCAAAATGGTGGCTCCGCCGGGCAGCCGGTCGGCGTGGAAAGCCCCGTTTTCCCAGTATGTCACACCGTCAATCACGATCGTCGGATCAAACACGTTCCAGCTGATTTCGCCTGGGGCATAAGCACCGCAGGTGTGGAAGTGCAAAATACGCGGATTGCCGAAAGCGGACCCGCCCCAACGTTCGAAATTCTCGCGCATATCCCATGGGTAGCCGCAGCCCGGGTGGATGCCCGCATGCCAAGAATGCACGAAATTGCGGTCGATGCCAAACTGACCCGCGACCCGGTCATAATGAGCCTCGGCCCGCGCGGCGTCGGCAGGATCGCCATCAATCCCTGTCAGACGCCCGTTTTCCAGCATCGCAAACACCGGTCTTTCGAACTCTACTGTATAATCATCATAGTATTTTGATCCGGTGCCCGTCAGAAATTTCAACGCCACCCGGCCCGAAAAGCTGTGTGCCGGGACTGGCGTGAATACCGACATGGGGAAGCGTAGGATCGACGTATCGCCTGTCGTATCCAGGTTCATCTCAGGCCGCCCCTGAAAGTTCGTACCCAGAGGGCAGGTGACTCGCACGTCGGCGGCCCTGTTCAGAACGCCATTGATCCCAGCCTTGATGTCGAGGAAGGCATCGTGATGCCCGTTGGAAAAACCAGAGCCAAAAAGCTCGCGGCTCAGGGCGAAACTGACGATGATCTTCTTGCCCTGCGGCATTTCCGAGAACCGGAGTTGATCCCCGAGACGGGCCAGAAACAGGATAATATCGGCGGTTTCGAACCGCGCCAGGAGGTCGGTGGAAAGGTGTGGATTGTCCGGATTAAAACCCACATCCACTGCATCAACCGACAGCCCCATGGATCGCGCGGCATGCGTGACGATTTGGACACTATCCGCATCGAAATAGCCATGTTCGGGAGGTTCATAAGCGATCAACAACCGGTCGCCTGCCGTTGCGTGGGCGCAATTAGTCAATAGATTTCGCGCGCCGCGCTCGGGTGTGATGTCCGACATTCGCGTCTCCTATGGGTTCCGGTCAGTATAGATTAGGCTCGGGTTGAGCGCCTAATCTATTTGAAAGTGATTATGCCTGACATTAGGGTGACTAATATGATCGTAAACCTGCCCTATTCCGCCCTGCGCGCCTTCGAGGCAGTTGTCCGGCATTCCGGCTTTTCCCCTGCTGCAGCTGAGCTGGGCGTCAGCCAAAGCGCGGTCAGTCAGCATGTGCGGGCGCTTGAGGAATGGCTTGGTCGCGATCTGCTGGTACGTGGCGCGAGGTCATCGCGCCCGACCCGCGAAGGAGAGCTGCTGGCACTGGCCATTTCTGAAGGGTTGGGGCGTATTTCGGACGTTTGTACCCAGTTGAGGGACAAGACCCGCACCGACAGGACCATCGTGATTTCATGTCTGCCGGGTTTTGCGTTCAACTGGTTGTTTCCGCGCCTTTTAAACTTTGATCTTGCTCATCCGGACCTGTCGATTTCCATTGCTACGGATACCGGGCAATATCCGTTTTCAGGGGCGGATGCGGATATCGGTATTCGCTATGGACTGGGTGATTATCCTGGCTATCAGGTCGATCTTCTGATGACTGAGCAACTGTTTCCGGTCTGCGCTCCTTCTTTGATACCAAGTTTGCGTGGCGTCGAAGATCTGGCGCAACACACGATGCTGGTGGATGAGAACCTGCATCATGGGCCCGCAAGTCCAACGTGGGATTTCTGGGCGCGGCAATGCGGGCTAACGTTACCGTGGCCCATGCGAACACGGAGGTTTGGGCAATCCAATCTGGTCGTTCAGGCGGCCATCGAGGGGCTTGGTGTCGCTTTAGGGCGGGAACCTCTGGTCATCGACACGCTGTGCGACGGACGTTTGGTGCGCCCAATTCCAGAGCTGACGCAGTCTCCGCTGTCTTATTGGCTGGTTCGACCCCATGAAACTAAGGACAGCCCGAAAGTCGGCGAGTTTCTGAGCTGGATCCGTGCCGAGGTTGAGGCGCAGCCGGACATTCCGCCAGCCGCGGGCACCGGGAATTAGCCTGACTTATACGAGTCATTACCATTCCAGCATGGTGCAAGATCGGCTTGCCGCCCATACTTGCACAAGCCATCTGACAATCTGGAGAGCATTCCAATGTATCTGAGAAACTGCTGGTATGTCGCCGCCTGGAGCAAAGATATCGGTCGCGAGCTGAAGGCCGAGACGTTTCTGGGCGAGAATATTGTGCTTTACCGGCAGGAGGATGGCAGGCCAGTCGCATTGGAGGATGCTTGCCCGCACCGCAAGCTGCCTCTGTCCAAGGGCAACCTTATCGGGGATGTCGTGGAATGCGGCTATCACGGGCTTAAATTCGACTGCACGGGCAAGTGCACTGACAGCCCGACGCAGCGCGGCATGACCCCGCGGCGGGCGGTGGTGAGATCATATCCGGTTGTGGATCGGTATCGGTTCCTTTGGATATGGATGGGCGATCCGGAGCTGGCAGATCCCGATAAGATTTTCCCGATCGAGAATTTTGACGATGACAGCTGGGGCAAGACCGACGGTGGGGTAATGGATATCGACTGCCATTACCTGTGGGTCTGCGACAACCTGCTTGATCCCAGCCATGTCGCCTGGGTGCATGTTTCTTCTTTTGCAGGCGCTGGAACGGATGAAGAGCCGCTGAACGTCGAGCGGACCGACCGTGGCGTCGTCGTCTCGCGCTGGATCGCGAACAAACCACCATCGCCCTATTACGCCAAACTGGTGGCATTTGACGGCGATTGCGACCGGCTACAGCATTATGAGATGTGCATGCCCGCGATCGGGCTGAACAAATCCATCTATACGCCGGTCGGGACCGGCGGGTATGACAAGCAACCCATTGCCGAAACGTTCATCAATATCTCCTATAATTTCATGACCCCAATCGATGAAGACCGCACCAGATACTTCTGGTTTCAGCACCGAAATTCCGATCCCGAAAATGCGGAAGTGTCCAAATTCATGAATGACGGTGCGCGCATGGCGTTTCTTGAGGACAAGGACGTACTGGAAGAAGTCCACAAGGGTATGAAGTACGCCAAGACGCCCAATATCGATCTCGGGTTGGACGCGGGTGCCAAACTGTTTCGCAAAACGCTTGATCGCGCGATCGAAGCCGAAACCACCCCTGTGAGTACAACAGTTCCGGCTTGAGGCGCCGTCTGCGAAAGTTACTTATGTAGTTTCACTTGATCGGGCTATTTGAAGCTGACCCCGCCCTGCCGGCCGAATTTTTGGCAAGAAGGGCGGAGTTTACCGCTTGCTTGTTATGACGCTCTATAGATCACTGGAAACCGGCCCCCGGCGAATGGCGCACCGGGGCGTAAGCTATCGTCGTGCAGCCATTCGGTGACAGTATCGCGGGGCTCATAGGTTGCGCCGTCCACAGCGAACCGGATCGCATAGCCGCGTCTGCGCCGGGTTGAGGTGCGGTTGCCCATCGCTGAATGTACAATCATACCGTCAAATGCCAGCGCATCACCGGGTTTCATTTTCGGGTAGTGAAAGATGTCGTAGTCGGCGCGGTTCATCTCGAAATCGGGCATGTCGATATAGTCTGGGTTGTCCACTTCCAGATAATGCAAAAAGCCCCCAAGTTGGTCCGTTTTGAAGGGCCGGTATTTGGCGCCCCAAGCATGCGAGCCTCTTACGAACTCCAACGCACCGTTGTCGGGGTCCACGGGGTCCAGCGCAATCCACATGGTCATGATCGGGCCTGAGACCGGCCAATAGGGTTGATCTGTATGCCAGCCCGTTTGTGTCTTTGTGCCCGGTTCTTTGGCAAATATCTGGTCGTAGATCAGCGAGGTCCAGGGGCTGTTTGCTACCTCTGCCACACGCTGCCCAATATCAGAGTTCAGGCAATAGTCTTGAAACACGCCAGGATTTTCACGCATGTTTTTGTAAGCAAAGTAACGGTCGCCTTTGGCAACTTCGTCATCGACAGCCTGGCGCAGCTTCCTCAGCCAATACTGTGACAGCACTTGTTTCAGCAGCACGACTCCGTCGCGCGCATAGGTATTCCGAACGGTTTTCAGGTCAGGTGTTTGTGTCATGTAACGTCCATTTCTGTCACCTCATTCACAGAGGCGGTTGCAGAGGGCAGGCGCGTTGCGCCCGGTTTTTCTGGCGTTACGAGGCGGGTGAACTGCGGCAATTTATGATGAAGCAGGGCCAAAGCGACCGGGCCGACCATTTGCCGGCGAGACGTCGATGGAACTGTTCCACGCGAAAGCTCATTGCGTCACCTTTCTTCGCTACCTTAGCCGCAATTTCCGCATTGGAATAGAACCCGTGGCGAGTTGTTTTGCATGTCGATAAATCTATTGACTAAATGTGCACAGTGATAAATATTATTACCATCATGCAAAATTATTCTGTTTTCTCGCTCGCCCGTAATGCGCTAACCGGGCACCGGAACTGGCCGCAGGTCTGGCGCAGCCCGCCGCTGAAAGACCGCTATGATGTCGTCGTGATCGGGGCAGGGGGTCACGGGCTGGCAACTGCCTATTATCTGGCCAAGGAATTTGGCATCACCAATGTCGCCGTGTTGGAACGCGGCTGGCTGGGCGGCGGCAACATCGCGCGAAATACGGTGACCATTCGGTCGAATTACATGAGGGATGAGTCAATCCCGTTCTATGTCAAATCCGTCGCCATGTACGAAGGTCTCACGGACGAGTTGAATTTCAACATGATGCATTCCAAACGAACCATGGTCGATGTGGTTCAGACCTGGCCCAAGCTACGCGAGCTTCGGCGGCGGCAGTTGGTGATGGACATCTACGGCTCGACCTACGAACAGATCACAACCGAAGAATTGCGCCGCCGCATTCCTGCGTTGACTGGCGGCGGCCCAGATGCACGACTGCCTGTGATCTGCGGCATGGTTCATACGGATGCGGGCGTGAACCGGCATGATGCGGTGGCCTGGGGCTATGCCCGCGCGGCTGATGCGCGCGGGATTGAGATTCATCAGCAAACAGCGGTGCAATCCCTGCTACGCGGGGCGGATGGGTCCATCGAAGGGGTTGAGACCAACCGGGGCACAGTTCGCGCAAAGAAAGTGGTCGTGGCAGTCTCAGGCCATACAACGACGCTGACCGAAACTGCAGGCCTCAAACTGCCGCTGCGGACGATGAACCTGACGGCCTTTGTGTCTGAGCCGGTCAAGCCGCTGGTTGATGTGATCGTGAACTGTCCGGACAGCGGGTTCTATTTCAGCCAGTCCGACAAAGGTGAGATGGTCATCGGCGGCGCGCCAGATATGGGGCAGAGCTTCCGTCGAGACATAAAGCAACATGTATTCGAGGATACCGTGACTGCGATGCTGTCGCTGTTCCCCAGTTTCAAGAAGCTCAAACTGATGCGGCAGTGGGGCGGGCATCTGGATATTGCCCTTGATGCCTCACCCATCATGGATCAGACAGATGTGCCGGGCCTGTTTGTCACCGCCGGATGGTGGGGTGGGTATAAGGCTATCCCTGCGGGCGGGCTGACGCTGGCGCATCTGGTGGCCAAAGGTGAACCGCACCCATTGATGGCACCCTTCACACTGGGCAGGTTCCGGCATCTGGATTTCGTAATGGAAGCCGGAACCACCACTGCGCGATAGGAAAGGACAGGATCATGATGCTTATAACCTGCCCGTTCTGTGGCAAGCGCAATGAAAGCGAATTTATCCATGGTGGCCCGGTAGGGGCGGTCCGCCCAGATCCCAATGCCGTCAGCGATGAGGAATGGGTCGAGTATCTGACAGTGACGCCGAATCCATTGGGTCCGGTTCAGGAGAAATGGTGGCACGCACGGGGATGCGGTGAATGGTTCACCATCTGGCGTGATACACGGACCCATGACATTGTGGAGGCACCCGATGGCACAACGTAACCGCCGCGCCTCGGGCGGGCGCATCGACCGAAACCGCCCTTTGCATTTCACCTTCAATGGCAAACCATATGAAGGGTTTGAGGGCGATACGTTGGCCTCGGCCTTGTTGGCCAACGGAATTCGTGTCACCGCCCGCAGTTTTAAGTATCACCGCCCGCGCGGTATTATGGGGCACGGGGTCGAAGAACCTGCGACGCTGGTGGAACTGGACGGCGAGGATGCCTCGGGTAACCGTCCCGCGACCACGGTTCCGCTTCGGGACGGGCTCAGCGCACGATCGGTCAATTGCTGGCCGTCGCCCGAGTTCGATCTGGGCGGGATCAATCAGTTGCTCTCGCGGTTTATCCCCGCAGGGTTTTACTACAAGACGTTCAAATGGCCGAACTGGCATCTGTTCGAACCTTCGATCCGCCGGGCTGCAGGGTTGGCGGCAGCACCCGAAAGCCCCCCGGCTTCAGGCCATTTCGAGGCCCGAAACGCCCATGCCGATGTGCTGATCGCGGGGGCGGGCCCAGCCGGGCTGCAAGCGGCGCTTGAGGCTGGTCGCGCCGGAAAACGCGTGTTTTTGGCCGATGAGGGCGCCGAGGCGGGCGGTAGTTTATTGAACCGCAACCTGTATATCGGTGGGCAGTCAGCCGTGGACTGGGTCGCGGACGCGGTGGCTGAGCTGCGTGGGATGGAGAATGTAACCCATCTGCAGAATGCAACCGTCTGGGCTTACCGCGAGCACAATCTGATGATCGTGAACGAACGCGAACCCGAACTGGACGGAGTTCTGGAACGCAGCTGGCGCGTGCGGGCGGGGGAAGTTGTGATTGCAACCGGGGCCACCGAACGAGCCATGGTCTTTGGTGACAATGATCGACCCGGTGTCATGCTGGCCTCGTCGGTGCAGGCCTATGTCAATCGCTGGGGCGTTACGCCCGGGCAGCGTGTGGTGCTGTTTACCAACAACAACAGTGTTTATGCCGTGGCGGCCGATCTGGCAGCAGCCGGTATGCAGGTTGAGGCCATCCTCGATTGTCGCAAAACCGTTCCACCTGAAGCTATGAAGCTGGTGCCGGATATTCCGGTTCATGCCGCAACCGTTGCTGGTGACGTACGCGGGCGCAAAGGCGTGCGCGCAGTCAAAGCCGTTCCCGTGACCGGAGGAGCGGGTCGCTGGATCGACTGTGACGTGCTGGGTTGTTCCGGCGGTTGGAACCCGACCGTTCATCTTTGGTCGCAATCCCGCAGCACGTTGCGATTTGATGAGGATCTGGCAGCCTTCGTTCCTGACCAGGCGGTTCAGAATTGTCGCGCTGTGGGTGCAGCGGCTGGTGATCTGACGCTGGATAGGATTGTTGGTGGCGGCGAAGACCTGGCCTACGCGATCGAACCTCTCTGGCGGGTCAACGTGCCGGGACAGCGCGGGAAGGCTTTTCTGGACGTGCAGAACGATGTCTCGGTCAGCGATGTGCATCTGGCCCTGCGCGAAGGCTATGACAATGTGGAACATGTCAAGCGCTACACGACCGGCGGCATGGGGGTCGATCAGGGCAAGACCGGCAATATCAACATCATTGGCACTGTTGCGATGCAAAAGGGCGTGCCGCTGCAAGAGGTTGGAACAACCACCTTTCGATCCCCCTACACGCCTGTTTCGTTTGGTGCGATTGGCGGATTACGGGAAGGCTGGCGGCTATTCCCCTATCGCCATACCCCTGTAACCCAATGGAATAAGGACAACGGCGCTGTAATGTATGAAGCCGGCGCGCGCTGGCGGCGTCCGGGCTATTTCCCAAAACCGGGTGAAGGCCTGCAAGAGGCGGTAAACCGCGAATGCCGCGCTGTTCGTGAAGGCGTCGGTGTCTATGACGGATCGCCTCTTGGCACGTTTGAACTGAAGGGGCGGGACGTTCCGAAATTCCTAGATTTCATCTACTCCAACCTTATGTCCACGCTGAAACCGGGTGACGGACGCTATGGGCTGATGTTGTCTGAAGATGGTTTAATCCTGGACGATGGCGTGGCCTTCCGGCTCGATGAGCACCGCTGGATGATTTCAACCTCGACCGGTCACGCGGATGCGGTGAACCAGCATATGGAAAAGCTGCTGCAAACCGAATTCCCCGACTGGCAGGTGCTGATTACCACTGTCACCAGCCAGTGGAATAATGCCACTATCTGTGGTCCCAAGGCGCGTGAAGTTTTGCAGGCGGTAGGCTCGGATATCGACCTCGCGCCCGAGGCGTTCCCTTTCATGTCTTTCCGCGAAGGCACCGTCGCTGGTTTCCCGGCGCGGGTGGTGCGAGTGAGTTTCACCGGTGAATTGTCCTATGAGGTCAACGTAGCCCCGCGCCACATGGCGGCCCTTTGGGACAAGGTGATGGAGGTTGGTGCGCCCTTTGGCATCCTGCCTGTGGGTTCGGAATCCAGCCATGTGCTGCGGGTCGAAAAAGGGTTCCTGTCGTTGGGGCATGAGGTCGATGGCACGGTGGATGCCTATGATCTGGGAATGGGATGGGCGATGTCCAAGAAGAAGCCTGACTATCTGGGCAAACGCTCGGTCCAGCTGCGCAGGTCAGGCGGCAGTACCCGGCGCGAGCTGGTTGGAATTCTGGCGGATGATCCCAACCAGCAAATCCCCGAAGGTGCACCACTGACGCCCGGAGGTCGGAAAGAAACCACCGACGGGCTGGTCACTGCCTGTGTATGGAGCGTGGTAAACAACCGCTGGGTTGGGCTGGCGTTGCTGGAAGATGGCCACGCGCGGCAGGGCGAAACCGCCCACGTCCGGCTGAAGGATGACGTGATCCCGGTCACGGTCACGAAACCGGTCTTTCACGACCCCGAAGGTAAATTGCTGAGGTCCTGAGATGAGTTATGACGTCACAATTGAACGGTGCGGCCTGATGGCTCTGTTCGACCTCAAAGGCGCGCCTGACGCGGTATCGAAATGGGCTGGGGACGCTTTACTTAGTTTGCCGTACCGCCCTAACAGCCGAACAGAAAAGGATGGCATCGAACTGTTTCACATCGGTCGTGACCACTGGATCACCCGCGCCCCACTGGCGCAGGAAGACGCGATGGAAGCCCGGCTGAAGCCCACGGACTGCCCGGCTGATATCAGTATAGTTCGGGTCTCGGACACGATGACCTTCTTTCGCTTAGTCGGCCACGATGCAGGTCAGGTGATGTCAATTGCCTGCCCGATGGATCTGCATGACAGCGTGTTCGGGACGGACGCGGTTTCCTATACCGAAGTATTTGGCCTCAAGGCTTTGGTGATGCGGTGCCAGGATGGTATTGAGTTCGCAGTCGAACAAAGTTTTGCGGATATGGTCGAAGACTATCTGATACGCGCAACGGCTTGAGGGGAAGATCGGCATGGTTCGAACGCACATCCACAAGTACCAGACGCGCTATCACGCGAAAGCAACTTATTCCAAGGCGATCCGCGCCCGGGGTGACTTTGTTTTCATGCAGGGACAGGTTGGCACTCTGATGGATGGCACACTGGTTGGCGAAGGCGACCCGGGCGCGCAGGCAGATCAGGCCTGCCGCAACATCCAGCGCTGGATGGAAGAGGCCGGGGGAAGCTTGACCGATGTTTGCAAGTTGACAGTCTACGTCACCGATATTTCATACCGTCCAGCCGTTTACGAGGCGATCAATCGCTGGTTCGAAGGTGTTCATCACTGTTCGACAGGCGTGGTTGTGCAGGGGCTGGCCGATCCGTCGCTTTTGGTCGAGATCGACGCGATGGCTGTCATCGATGATGATGCTGATACCCGCGGCTGAAGCATTCGGGTCTATCCGACATCGCATTGCGTAGAAACGCCAGTCATGACAGTGTCCGGTCGAGCCGGCCCGGTTTTGTCTGCGAATTGTAATGCTTTCGACACTCACCTCGATACTGCCGATCTTTTTGATCATTGCGCTGGGCTTGGCCCTGCGCAAAGGCGGCATTCCCAGTACGGATTTCTGGAACCTGAATGACAAGCTTGTCTATTGGGTTCTGATGCCATGCCTTCTGTTCAGTAAAATTTCCCTGTCGCCGTTGGACAAGTCGGCGCTGGGCCTTTACTCGGTCGCCATTCTGGGTGGGTTCGTTGTGGCGCTTCTGTTTGCGCTTCTTAGTGCCCGTTTGATGGGTTTTGCGCCGCCGCAGGCCACCTCGATCCTGCAAGGCAGTGCGCGACATAACTCATTCATCGGACTTGCGCTGGCTGCCAACTTGTATGGGCCAGCGGGGCTGGATATCGCGATTCTGGCGACCGCAATTCTCGTGCCCACCACCAATATTGTTATGGTGGTTCTGATGGTTGGTGCGCTCAAAGGCGATCGGACCAACAGCCTGGCCGTTGCAATCCTGCGGGAACTCGCGCGCAACCCATATGTGATTTCGATCTTTCTGGCGGTCTGTGCCAACCAGTTGATCGGTGACAGGATAGCGGTCGTGCATGATGTGACGGATGTTCTGGGTGCAGGCGCTTTGCCGATCACATTGCTGGCTGTCGGTGCAAATCTGAGAGTCCGGGCAATGGCCGCAAGTGCGCTGCCCTTAATTCTGGCCTTCACGGGCAAGATGATTGTCTTCCCTCTGGCAGTTCTGGTGATCGGACTGCTGGTGGGGTTGCCGCGGGAGGTTCTGCAGATCGCCGTCGTCTACTCGGTGGTGCCGGCCGGTGCGTCTTCGTACACGCTGGCCAAGCACTTGGGTGGAGACGCGCCGCTGATGGCGGCCATTGTCACGTTGCAGACGTTGATAGCAGCCGTCAGCATTCCCGTATCACTTGCTTTGCTGTTGCCGATAATTCCTTAGGCGATTATTGCGACAGGTGTTCATGGGCCCAGACCGCTATGTCCAGCAGGCGGGCGTCATCACCCTTTCGTCCGATCAATTGAATGCCAAGCGGCAAGCCATTTTGGTCGGTTCCGAACGGCAAAGCGACCGAAGGCACCTGCAACAGGTTCCACATCCGGGAAAAAAGCGGATCTCCAGTAGCGTCCAAACCGGCAGGGGCTGGTCCGGGGGCCGACGGGACCAACAGAGCGTCCACATCACGGAACATCTGGTCCAGCATCGCACCCGCCCGGTCGCGTAGGTCCAGCGCGGCTTGGTATTCTGCGTCGGTGACCGCCAGCCCCGCTGTGGCAAGGTCATGAAATTGCGGGCTGATGGCAGGCATGCCGATAGCGTATTCTGCAGCGCGCTGCCGCGCGACCTCATAGCCCATGACGGTAATCTGAGCCTGCGTAAGTTCGGCAAAAACGGGTGGAAAAGCAATTTCTCCGGTCTCTGCTCTCGTCGCGGCAAGGGCGGCTAACGCACGCGTGCACGTGTCCCGCATCTCGACCGAACCGTCCCGCCAGTGCGGGCCGCGCATTAGGCTGATCCGAGGCAAAGCCTCTTCGAACTCAACTGGCGGTGCCGGGTCAGTTCGGCACATTACCGCATCGGTCAGCACAAAGTCGCGGGGATCACGAGCCAGAAGGCCGAGTGTATCCAGGCTTTGGGACAAGCCCATGACACCCGTCAGAACATACCGTCTGGTGGTTGGCTTGAACCCGCAGACCCCGCAATACGCTGCTGGTCGGATCAGCGAGGCTGCGGTTTGCGAACCAAATGCGAGCGGAGCCATGAAATCGGCCACAGCTGCGGCGGAGCCGGATGACGAGCCTCCCGGCGTATGCGCCGGATTCGCCGGATTGGCAGTTTTACCGGGCTTGAAGTAGGCGAATTCGGTGGAGATGGTTTTACCGATTGGGATCGCGCCCGCGTCCAAAAAAGCCTGAACGCAAGCTGCATTGCGGTCGGGGCGGCGCCCGGCATACAGGTCGCTACCCCATCCTGTCGGCATGTCATCGGTGTCGATGATATCCTTGATCACAAACGGCACGCCATGGAGCGGCCTACCAACGGGGAGAGTATCGGCGGCCTTGGCGCGCTCCATGGCGCGGTCCGCATCGAGGGTTTGAAAAGCCCCGATGACGGGTTCACGCTTCGTGATGCGGTCCAGATGGGCCGCCATCACCTCGGAAGGTTTCACCTCACCTGCGCGGATCAATGTGGCAAGTTCATGGGCAGAATGATGGTTCAACCCAGTCATGTCTCCAGCGCTTTCAACGCGTCGGCAAAGGGGGCGACTGGCATGTCGTAGATGCCACCGCCCAAGCGACCGGCCTCACCCAATCGGTCAAGAATGCCCAGCCCGATCACAGGCCCCGAACCCTGTTCCACGGCACCCCGCGCCGTGCTGCCCAGCCGAACATCGAAGGCCCGGAAATACGGATGCGTTCCGACTGACAGACCTGACATTCGCGCTTGAGCGTCGTCGGGCAGATAGGCACCCAGACCCTTCTTTTGTTCAGGGCTCAGATCTATGGCCATTGCCCCCAGCCCGAATGCCTCGACCACGGCACTGTCCCCGACCGCTCCGAGGGCGCGGTCCTGCGGCAGATCCACGTCAAACGCCCCTTTGGGAGGGCTGGCCGGGGTTGTGAACCAACGGCCCGGCAGATCCGAGATCTGGATGCCAACTTCACGCCCATTGCCGCCTGCAGCAGTGACGAAGCTTGACCCTTCAATACCCTCCGCCAGTTTCATCATGCATTTGGTCGCTGCCATCCAGAGGTTGAGAAATAGTGACGGCGAGCAGTCCATAAAGGCCAACGCGTCGTCATCCGTGATCCCGCTGGTGGTGCGATCCTTGAGTTCAGCAATCAACGCCTGTGCGGCCACGGGTGTGCGGCCATGGCAATCATCCCCACCCATCAGGCCGATCACGGCCAGCGGGACCAGAGCGATCCCTTCGGCAATCCCTTTCTCCAGAACGTCAAGAAACCGGGTGTTGAGCCAGCGAATGTGGTTGAGCACCGCCTCGGACCTCAGCCCCAACCGCATGGCCGGGCGGCTGCCTGCATTAATCGGCGCATAAACACGTTGTTGGCCACGCCACGCGTCATAGACTGTGTGCAGCGGCATATCCGCCGAGACGACCGCGGCCAGAGGTGTCACGACATCATGGTCCTGCGCAGGTTTCAGGATGATCTCGCCCGCATTGATCATCGCCTCGGCCTGATCGAAGTTCTGTGCCAGCCCTTGCCAGACTGCAGCGACACAAGCCGAGTTCAGGATCGGCGCGGTGATCTGATCCGGGCTGGCGAAGGCGGGACCGGCATGTAGCAGGACATTTTCGTCCAACCTCAGCGCCTCGGAAGCAGTATTGAACCGGTTCCAGACCGGTTGTGTCACCATGGCCTTGTCGAACGCCAGCTGATCAGCCGGATGCAGCATCAAGTATCCTCCGGCGGGATGATCCATGTTTCCGAGAAATAGAGGAAGGCTGTCGTCGTTTCATACCCAGCCTGGACCCGTGTGCCCAACTTGCCCGGCAATGCGTGACCATTAACGATGATCTGCGCCGAATGTGCGGGCACCAGTAGCGAGAACATGTTCTGCTCACCCGAAGCGACCTCATGCGGAGACAACTCCAGCGCCCGGGGTGGCTCGAGCCCCTCCCAGACCAGTTCGACCGTCAGGTTTTCCCCGGCGATGGTTTCGGTATAGCGGTGGCTCATCGGATCGCCCGAGGATCGGACGACCTGCGCGCCTATCTCGGGCAGGGAAGCAAAAGCGGGAGCATTTGCGAAAGCCGCCAGTTTGCTGATGAAATTGGTCTTCAGAAAGGCGGTCAGATCGGGATTGTCGCTCAGGATTGCGTTCGGTGCCTCCGGCGGTCCTTCCACTTGATCTGGCGTTCCATACAGCAGCAGCACCTGACCCTGACCGACTGGAGACCATGCCACGCGAAAGAACAGCGCCATGGCGGTGAAATTGTTGTTGTCGTCTTTCAGCAGGATGCCGGGGTTCTCGCCTGTCCAGTCGACGGTTCCGGGGGTGATCGGTTCGTTCAACGGCATTACAGATCCTCCTGCGGGGTCACCCAGGTTTCGGAAAAGGCCAGAAAGGCGGTCGACATGGTGCGGCCAAAGAACTGGCGGCTTGCAACCTGACCGGGGAGCAGGGTGCCGTTGATGACGACCTGCGCCGTCTTGGCTTCAAGGAAAACCGAATACATCTCATGCTCTTTGGTTGCCGAGTTTTCCTTAGTTACCTCTACTGGCAAGGGTGGACCCATTTCCTGCCAGATCATCTCGACCGTGACGCCCGAGCCGCGCAGGGTCTCGGAATAGCGCGATCTCAAATCACCGGGGCGTTTTTCGACGCTGTCACAGTCCAGCCAGCTCATCGCGTCGAGGCCTGCCTTTCCGATAAAGGTGGGCATCTTGGTGACCCAACCATCCACGATCCAGCGCATCATGCGTTGGTTGTCCGTCATGATCAGATTGGGTGCGTGCGGCCAACCCTGCGCTTGATCCGGCGCGCCCAGGATCAATGCGGCATTGCCCCGACCATAGGGCGACAAAACCACCCGAAAGAATAGCGCCAGAGTGTCATAGTGGTCCTGCGTCGAGTTCTGTTTCAGATAAATGCCGGGGTTTTCGCCGGACCAGTCGACCCGACCCGGATTATGTGGAACACGATTGGTCATGACCAGCTTGCCTCATACTTTTTCAGCGCATCGACGATGAACGTCTCACGTGCCTCGCCCTGCAAATGGTCGCCAGATTTGTAGATCTCAGCCACCTGATGCGAGATTTCCTTGAGCACAGCACCATCATCGCGGCCGTCCTGAAGCGGAATGCGCAGCATTGTGTCCCCGGCATAGGTCGGTATCACCTGACCAGCAAAGCCATCGGTCGGTTGCGGAGGGGACTGACCGTCTTTCAACGCGCGAATGGCGTTGCGCAGCAAGCGGCGTGCCTTGGCCACACCGCGATCCGTAAAGCTGAGGTTTTCGCGGGCATGGATGTTCCGCGGCCCTTGACTGACCCAGGCGTCATAGTCGCCGGGGTCCCGCTGGCGCATCTCATAGGGTCGATCGGGATCCTGGCCATAGAAATCGGTCATCCCAAAGCCCACTTTGTTTTTGTCCGTTAGGCCCTTTGGATCGTCATTCGCCGCCGCATCCCGGAAGTGGCGCCATGCGATGACCATCGTGTTGGTGTCGTCAATTGGGGTTATCCAACGCGACAGCCCGCAGCGCCCAAAATAGCGTGACCCGTCTGGCACCGGGAAGTGGCCGCCATTTTGCGTGAACGACGGCAGCATATGGTCATGTATGCGCACCCAGACGATATCTTCGACACGTCGGACATTGGTGTAAAAATCGCCCGTTTGACTATCGTGAAACTCGATCATCGGCATCTCGGCAAAGGCGTCGATGAACTGGCTGCGTACGGCCAGTGTATGCAGGTAGACAACATGGAACGGGTCCCATGCGTTTTCCATCACCTGAAGCCAGTTGCACGGGGATTTGATGAGGTAAGGCACCAACTCGTCGCCATCATCATCAAATGTGTCCATCACTGGAAATGGGGGTTGCTCTTCGGGGGGCCCCATAAATGCAAAGGCCAAACCCTTGTACTCGATCACTGGATAAGCCCCCAGGCAGGCCTTTTTTTTGACCTGTGAGGCGGGCGGCTCACACGGGGTTTCCAGAATGGTGCCGTCCAAACCGTACTTCCAACCGTGGTATGAGCATCTAATTCCGCCTTCCTCAACGATGCCGAACTCCAGGCTCATGTTGCGGTGGCAGCAATGCAGATGGGTCAGGCCCAGCTTGCCCTCTTTCTTTTCCCGGAACAGAACCAGATCTTCGCCCAGAATACGCAGGCGATAGGGCAGGTCGCCAATCTGATCGGTCATTGCCACCGGCATCCAGAACCGGCGCAGGTATTCGCCGCACGGAGTGCCCGGGCCAACCTCGGTCAGTTCCGGGTCAGGTTCTTGTTGCCAGACTTTTTGTTGGTCGTGACCGCGGAAATTGCCCTTGGGGGCTGAGAAATGATCGTTCATGCCGTCCTCCGTGCGTATCGGTGGTCAGGGAAACGGATCGGGTACCGGCGTGGTGCCGGTCCAGATCGATTTGACCTGACAGAAATCCCTTATGGCGTCCGGGCCCAATTCACGCCCGTAGCCCGACAGTTTGACCCCACCAATGGGGCAGGCAGGGTCAACGCTGCGATAATGGTTGATGTAAACAGTGCCCGCCTCGATTGCCTCGGCTACCCGCGCGCCCTTATCGGCATCGGTGGTCCAGACACCGGCGGCCAGCCCGTAGTCGCTGTCATTGGCCAGCGCGATGGCTTCGTCTTCGGTGGTGAAAGAGGTGACGGCCAGAACCGGGCCGAACACTTCTTCACGCCAGAGCTGCGTGCCGGGGGTCACATCGTCGAATACCGTTGGTCCGATATAGAACCCATTCCGGCCTGACGTTGTGGCGGTGCCGTCCAATAAGCAAATCGCACCGTCGGCTTTGGCGCGTTCGATCATTGCCGTAACCTTTTGCAGATGCGGTTCATTGGCCAGCGGTGCGACCTGAGTATCCGGGTCCATCGGATCCCCCATCTGCAATGCGCGGGCGCGGTCGATCAGGCGGGATAACAGCCTGTCCTTCAGCCCGGCCTCAAGGATCAGCCGCGATCCGGCGACGCAAGTCTGGCCATTTGACAGGAATATGCCGGACAGAATTCCGTTGACCGCATTGGCCATGTCACAATCGGCAAACACCACCTGCGGAGATTTGCCGCCCAGTTCCAGCACCGCTGGGATTACGCCGGCCGAGGCAGCCCCAGCCACTTTTCGTCCGCCAAGGTCCGAACCGGTAAAGGTGACCTTGCGTGTTAGAGGGTGGCGGACCAGTGCTTCGCCGACCTCGTGACCCAGTCCGGTGACGACGTTCAGCACCCCGGGCGGTAGTCCCGCCTCATGTGCCAGGCGTGCGAATTCCAAGGTTGAAGTCGAAGCCATTTCTGAGGGCTTCACTACAACCGTATTGCCAGCTGCCAGTGCCGGGGCCAGCTTCCATGCAAGGATCATCAGCGGAGAATTCCAGGGCGTGATGGCGACCACGACGCCATAGGGCCTAAAGTGGCCCACGCTATGCACGCCGGGGATGGAATTGGCCTGAGGTTCGGGCTGCAGCTTGCGTGCCTCTGTCGCAAAAAATCGAAACCAGCTGTGCAGCCCGGCAAACTGCCCGCGCACCTCAGTAATGCGTTTGCCGTTGTCGCGAATTTCGGGCGTGACAAGGTCTTCCCACCGGGTTTCCAGCATGTCAGCTAAACGGCCAAGCATATCCGCCCGTTCTGTCGGCCCGGCTTTGGCCCATGGCCCGCTGCGGAAGGCCTGGTCGGCGTCCCGGATAGCCATGTCGGCGGTCTGTGCGTCGCTACGGGCGATCATGCTCCACACCTGACCGGTGGCGGGGTCGATACTGGGCAGAGTTTCACCGTCCCAATCGACAAAGGCACCGGAAATGAACGGGGAATAGGTTTTCATTCAACGTTCCTCGGATAGCGGTTGAGCCACCAATGCCAACAGATCGCCACGGCGCACCATGCCACGATTGCCATGAGCCAGAACGTGCCCGGCTGTGGGAAATTTAAGTTCGACTGCCGGGCGTTCCGGTTCGGCGGGGAAATGCAGCGTGCCTGCCAGATCGCCTCGTTTGACTTGTTGTCCTGCGGTGCAGCGTCGGTCGAACAGCCCATCTGCGGGTGCATGGACTGAATGCAATGGATCGGCGATTTCCACACATTGCGTTGAAACAGGGTCCGGAGCACCGCCGGGCAGGATACCTAAATGCTTCAGACAGCGTTTAAGCCCGGTTTCAGCAAGGTCCGCGGCATGCGGATCGACACCACCCCCGCCGCTGAGTTCAGCTGCGATCATCGAGACCCCAACCCGCGCGGCGGCGGCATTCACACTTCGGTTATCGTTATGTGCGCCCAGCACCCAGATCAGAGGCAACCCGAAAGCGCAGGCTAGTTCCATGTTGGAAGCGGTCAGATCCGCGTCATCCCCCCGCGCTGCCAAGGCGCAGGGCTCGAATACAGATGCCCTGCCACCCGAGTGCAGGTCAATGGCGGCATCTACGCGCGGCAGTAGTACAGTTTCAACAAAATGCGCCAGCATCGCTGTCGGACCTCCATTCGCGGTGCCAGGAAAAGCCCGGTTCAGGTTTTGCCCATCCAATGGCGACACCCGCGATGAGGCGAGAAACGCGGGGGCGTTCAAGGCCGGGATCAGGATCACCTGTCCGGTCAGGTCAGATGGGTTCAGCTGTGCCGCAAGCCGCAGGATCGCGGCAGGTCCTTCGAATTCGTCTCCATGAGTGCCGCCCAAAATTAGAACAGAAGGTCCGGGTTTGCCACGTAAGCTGATGACCGGGATCGGGTGGTATCCCAACGGTACGGCATTGTCGGACCATTTCAGCATCAGATCACCGGACCGTCGACCTGGCGCGTCCAGATCGATGGTCAGGTGAAGCCTGCTGTGTTGGGGCGAAAACGTATCGGTCATCCGGGTTCTTTTGCTGAGTCCCAGTCTTCATAACATAATTTTTTTGAAAGTGAATTGCTTAAAACGCAGCTCTATGTGATATATGATGAAAATTGCCATTGCCGCCATCTGGTGGTGCCGGAGGAATTGGATGGGCATAACCCTCGCAAAAACAGGAATAGGCAGGATTAAACCTCATATGATTGGAGGGGCGTCTGCTGACGTTCCACCGCCTGCGATCCTTTTGAACTCGAATGAAAGCGTGTTTGGTCCTAGCCCGTCTGCCCGCGCTGCCGCTTGTGCGGCAATCAGCAATGTCGAGCGCTATTTGGAAAACCCTGACGATATTCTGGCCCCGGCGATTGCCGCGCAGTACGGGTTGGATGCGGCCCGGATCACCACAGGACAGGGATCGGACGATCTGCTGGCCCGTCTGGCCCGCGCCTACCTAGGGCAAGGTACCGAGCTGATCCGCAGCGCCAATGGCTATCTCAAGGTGCCAAACTATGCTTTTGCCAACGATGCCGAGGTGGTGTCGGTCGCGGATGACGCATTCAAACTTTCTGTCGACCGGATGATCGATGCGTTGACCGAACGAACCCGGATCGTCTACCTCGCCAATCCGGAGAACCCGGCAGGCACCTATCTGAACGGCGCAGAGCTGCGGCGCCTGCATGCCGCGTTACCGGAAAACGTTCTGCTGATCATCGATGCTGCCTATGAGGAATATATCGATGCGGCGGATTATGAGCCCGCGCATAAGTTGGTAGAGGCTGCCAAAAACGTGGTCATGTGCCGGACGTTTTCCAAGATATTCGGGCTGGCTGGGGCGCGTGTTGGTTGGATGTACGGGGCCAGTGATGTGGTGGACAATGTACGCCGGATCGGCCTGACCTTCCCGGTGGCGTCCTCTTCGGTCGCAGCGGCTGTTGCGGCACTGGAAGACACGGCACATACCCGTTTCGTGCGAGAGACCAATTTGAACAACCGAGCCTGGCTTAGCGCCGCGCTAATGGAAATGGGTCTGCATGTTGTCCCAAGTCAGGCCAATTTCGTGCTGGTTCATTTTCCGGACCCCGGGAAATCTGCCGAAGCGGCCGATCTTTTCCTGCGCGGACAGGGGATTGCTGTACGCCGGTTCGCCTCACCCGCCTACCGTGATTTTATTCGCATCACCATCGGTCACAGGCATGAACTGCAAGCGGCGCGGGATGGGCTTGCCGCATTTCTGGACGGAGGTGCCTGATGGTTGCGTCCCCTCTACCGACCGAATGTACGCCGCAGGTCAAGAATCCTTCAGGTGCGGCTATCATCGCCGCTATCAAAGCGGCGGGTGTTGGCGAAATCGTGGCATTGCCGGACATCGTTACCAGTGACGGGCTGCTCTGGCCGATCTCGCGAGATCCCGAATTTCGCCTGACCCGGATCTGCAAGGAGGATGAGGGCGTCAGCATCTGCGGGGCGATGTCCTTTAACGGCACGCGCGCGATCCTGATGATGCAGCAAACGGGGCTGATGGATTCATTGAATGCGATCCGGGCCATTGGCGTCGATTATGAACTGCCGGTGGTCATGATGGTTGGCCTGCAGGGTAAAGAGCCACATATTCATCCGGACCAATCGGCCTCTTACGGGGTGCGGATTGTTCGGCCGGTGTTGAATGCGATGGAACTGTCACATTCCCTGATCGAATGGCCAGGGGACGAGGCTCATATCCCGCAGGCGATTGAAGCGGCTTATGCAACTTCGAGACCCCACATTTTCTTGATCGGCCGGGCGCCGGAGGCATCATGACCATGCACCGCGACGCAGCGCTTAAGGCCCTGATCCCTCATGTCCGCGAGGACGATATTGTTGTTGCTGTTTATCAGAGCTGTTTCGACTGGCTTGCCCTGAATCCGCGCGACCTTAATTACGTGGCCGTCGGGGCTATGGGACAGGCGTCGTCCCATGGTCTTGGTCTGGCGCTGGCCAATCCTGACAGGCGGGTCATCGTTCTGGATGGCGATGGCAGCCTGCTGATGAATCTTGGGACATTGGTGACGATTGCCAATGCAGGGGTGACTAACCTCTATCATTTTCTGTCGGCTAACCGGGTCTATGAGGTGAACGGGTCGCATCCCCTGCCTGGTGCGGATAGGGTTGATTTTGCGGCCATGGCCTGGGCTGCCGGGTATGCCAGTGTGCAGCGCTTTACCGAGCTGGATCAGTTTTCAGCTGCGGTGCCTCAGGTTCTGTCATCCACCGGCCCGCAATTCGTCTCGATGGAACTGACGGCAGGTGCCCCTTACCCTCGGGACTACGCCTATATCCACAGCGCGCAGGCGCGAGCCAGTTTTCGCGAGGCGCTTAATCGTCGCTGATCTGCGATTGCACGATCTTCAAAAAGGACTGTCCCACGGCGGACAAGGGCTTGTTCTTGGACCAGAACAGGACTGCTCGAAACGTCAGAGGCGCCGCAAAAGGCAGCGCGACACAATCGGGAATGGTTTTGAGATAATCCAGGCTTGCTCCGACAACCGAAACTCCTAGACCGCGCGCGACCAGACGGCACACTGCGTCGGTAGTGCGGGTCTCATACTGCATCTGACGTGAGATCCCTTTGGCCTCAAAAAACTGGTCAATCTCAAACCGGAAGCGTGAGGACGGCATATATGAGATAAAGCTCTTACCCGCCAGGTCCTGCGCCTGAACTATGGTTTTCTCTGCCAGAGGATGGCCGGTTGGAACGACGCAACAGACGTCGCTGTTCCGGATAACCAGGCTGTCAAAGGACGGGTTGGCGGGTTGGGTTGTCGTGATCCCGAAATCGTAATTCTGCGAAACCATCCATTCGACGGCGTCATCGCTGGGCGCGATTTCCATTCGGGCCATGGCTTTTGGCCAAGTAGCTGAAAACTCCTGAAGCAGATCCGGAGCAAGCTGAGAGGACACCCCCGGCGTGATCACCAGGTTAAGCCGCGCGTGACCGAACTTCCCAATGGCTGTGGCGGAATCCTTTATGTGCTCCATGCCGCTAACGGCCTGCCGAACCTCTTCCACCAGCAAGCGTGCTTCATCCGTGGGTACCAGGACCCGGCCCGAGCGCTGAAACAGCTGAAAACCGACTTCGGCCTCGAAATCCGAGATCAGGCGGCTGACCGCGGGTTGTGAGATGCCCAGCATCGCTGCCGCTTCGGTTACAGTTCCGGTGGAGACGACGGTTCGAAATGCATCAACCTGTTTGAACGTAATTTTCATGGGGGCTCAGTGCCTGATTGGGATATGCGGTTGGATTATTCATAGTTTCACATAATACAAGAATATGAAACGGTCCGGGTAGGTTATACGGCTCGAGGGTGTCAAATCGCGGTCTGAATTTACTGCGGGCGAGTTGATACAGTGATGAATTCGATCTCATCCGACACGATCTTGCAAAACCCGTGACGCAGCTTGGCATCAAAGCTTAGGGTATCGCCAGTTGCCATAACAAAATCCTCGGTGCCACACCTGTATATTGCGTCGCCCATTATCATGTAGAGAAAAACACAGCCTTCGTGCTGGTAACTGGGCAATGTCCCAGATTGGTCCTTTGAAATGGTAATACGGGCAGATTTAAACAGACCTCCCGGTCCGCCATGTTTACCAAGTAAAAGGTAGTTATGCACGTGGCCCTGCGTAATACGCCGGGACATGAGACCTTCGCCTGCTTTGACGTGATGTACGTCGGCCGAAACTTCCGTGTCCGCAAACAAGGCCATCAGAGGAACATTCATCGCGTCCGCCAATGCCTGTAGCGTGCCAAGAGACGGAGAGACGCTACCGTTTTCAATACGGCTGATCATCGAGGTCGAGACCTGCGATGTTGACGCCAGCTCAGAGAGGATCAGATTGCGTTCCTGCCGTAGCCTTTGCAAAGTTTGCCCGACTTCACGCTCGATATCTCTTTGTTTGATCACAGTTTTCAGTGCCGATACTGCTGTAGTTGCATAGAAGATTGTTTGCTTTAGTTGTGTCAGTTTTTTGCATTCAGTCAATTGGTCTTTGTCAGGTTATTGAAGGCCGTTCAGCAGATTAACGATACACCATTCAGAAATTACCTGACTTGTCCCGCAGAGTTGATCCTCCGTTTCCTTACTATTGGGGTGGACCATTTCAGTGGAGGAGGATCAGACGGCAAGGGTACATTGAACCCCCACGCGTATGATAAACCCGTCATGACAAGGCTTTAGGACGTGACTGAAGACGCGACAGGGTTAAGCTGGGAGCTCTAGACCAACCGGGTACGATACGGTTGCTGATGCTATGCCTCAAGAGCAGAAATTAGTGCGCGCGTAACATCTGGAAGAACGAGTTCCTGTGAGGCATTGGCCGCTGTGTCGATGAATGGCCGGTATGCATATTGGGTCAGAATTACTTGACGTTTGGGTCAGAATTGAATGACGCGATTTACCGATTTATTGAGGTTTTGGTTGTCAATTGAGCCAAATATTCGTGATGTTCTACATTTACTATGTGGCGACAAATAGTTTTGCTTTTTGCGACAGAAATTTTCCTTTGCGCCGCATAGCTTTGCCTTCTGCCAATTGGTTGCGTTGAGCATTTTTCCCCATAAAAACTGGTTTTGAGCGAAGCCCTTGAGGGCGCTCGTCTCCAAAACCTGCTCCCAGCGAGGGTTGGGGGTAGCAAGTGCAAAACAATTCGACAGGGTAGTGCGGCCCACAGGCGTTCGCCGAGGATACGGCCCTGTCTAATTGTATTGCGGGCGCGGGGGGCGAAGTCCCCTAGCTCTGCTGTATTGCAGGTCGGGCGGAAACCGGTCGTTCGCTGCGGTGCAAAGAAAATGCTACACTACTCCAAAGCAGTCATTGAATCGGACAGACTGCTCAAAAGACCCGGATGATAGTGATCTATCAAAGTTCGCTTCATCTGTTCTCCTCGCATCGAATAAAGCCCGATTTTTGTCTGTGGCAATAGGCCCATTGCGGGGCGTAAAAACAATCGACCCGTTTTCGCGAATCCAAATTGAGTGGCTGCGACGGCGGGGAGTTTAGTAGTAAGCGATCTTACAGGAAATGATATCGGAGAAACGATACTCGTGTCGGAAGATCACAAAGCGTGAATGTCCAATGGATCGGAGAAGCCCTTGATTTGGGTCCCGCCAAATGTCTCCTGAATATCAACTCCGTCGAGCAGATCCAGGGTCTCTTGATCAACCAAGATCCTGCTTCCGGTGTTCTGGGTTTCCGCTTCCAATCGGGCTGCGAGATTTACCGCGGAGCCGATACAGGTATAGGTCGCTCGGTTGTCAGTGCCGGCATAGCCCGCGACGACTTCGCCTGTGGCGATACCGATCCCGATCCTGAGACTCCGTTCTCCATCAGCGAGCCGGTCATGATTCAGCATCTCGATCATGCTATGCATTTCATGCCCTGCAGCTACCGCACTTTGCGCAGTATTGTTAAGAGGTTGTGGAACACCGAAGAGAGCCATCAACCCGTCACCCAGCATTAGGCTGACAATGCCACCATTGCTGGTCACCGCCTCGAACATCAAAGTGTAGAAGGTGTTGAGTAGATCAATTGTTGCCTCGGGCGCTAGGTTTTCTGAAAGGGCTGTGAAACCGCGAATGTCGCAAAAAAGAACCGATGCGTTTGCACGTTTGCCACCGATGGCAAACCCAGACTCTTGCAGGTCTTGCGCAACCTCGGTGGTTGCGAAGCGTTCGAGAAGGCGTCTTTGTTCGTCCCGCAGTCGCTTTTTTTCAAGGCAGCTGGAGACGCGGGCGCTGAGAAGCGTCTTGTTCACCGGCTTGGGCAAGTAGTCTTCTGCGCCTAACTCGATGCAGCGCACAATATTGTCGAGCCCTTCGACTGAGGAGGTCACAATCACCGGCAATTCGCGCAGGTCGTGGTCCGCATTGATTGCCTCCAGAACCTGAAACCCGTCCATTTCCGGCATTTCGATATCGAGTAGAAGCAGGTCATAAGACTGACTCGACAACATCTCCATCGCGACGAGGCCGTTTTCCGCGACAGAGGCTTTGTGCCCCAACAATTCAACATTGCGAGACAGGAGTAGCCGATTGACTTTGTTGTCATCAACGATGAGGAGATGGCCGGGTGTATCAGTCATTGTTCAGGGTCCGCAGGGCCGCAGCAGCTTTGGCGAAAGCGGCCTCCAGAGCTTTCGCATCTGTAAGGTCGCCAGTCGCTGGTATGTCCCCGAGCTCGATTTTTCTGGCCAACTCGGCCAGTGCAGTCGCACCAAAGGTGTTTGCATTCGACTTAATGGAATGAGCCGCGCGGCGATATCCATCAGCGTCAGACGCGTCGGCAGCCGCTTTCAATTCGGCGATCATGCCAGGGGCTTCGTCGAGGAAGGTGTTCACAAGCTCGGCGGCAAATTCGTCGCCTGTCGCGTCCTTGAGTTCAGCGAAGATATCAAGATCAATTGGACCGTTTGTCATGGATTACTTGCTTTTCCTAGGAACATTCAAAAGGGCTTCGATAAGAATAGGCAGGCGGATCGGTTTGGCGATGTAGTCGTCCATCCCGGCATCTAAACACATCTCGCGGTCGCCTTGCATGGCGTTAGCGGTCATGGCGACTATACGCGGTCGGTCTTCTCCGGGAAAATCTTGGTTTATGCAGCGTGAGGCTTCGAGCCCATCCATTTCGGGCATCTGCACGTCCATCAATACGACATCGTATGCTTGCCGGTTCACGCTTTCGACCGCCTCAGCGCCGTTGCTGGCCAGATCAGCGCGATAGCCCATCTGTTCAAGCAGGCGAAGCGCAAGTTTCTGGTTCACCAAATTATCCTCAGCCAACAGAATACGCAGAGGGTGGCGTTTTGCCATCTCTGGATCGGTCTGGGGTTTGTCTGCGGGTTTAGTCGCTTTCACGGGAGTATCTTCGGTTGAAAACAACGTGACCAGAGTGTCGAAAAGATGCGACTGACGCAGTGGCTTGGTGAGGTCGGCAGCAAAGAGACCGTCTTCGAGGTCAATTTCACGTGGACCAAGAGAACTAAAGAGGATCAGCGGTAAGTCCGGATGCATGGCCCGAATTTTCCGGGCAAGTTCCTCACCATCCATTTCTGGCATGTGCATGTCGAGAATTGCCAGATCGAACTTTTGAGCCTTCTCGAGCGTGGCCAGCGCATCGGACGGGGTTTCGCAGGTAGTGGTTTTAGTGCCCCATTTCTCGGTCTGGAGCGACAAGATTTTACGGTTGGTGGCGTTATCATCCACCATAAGAATGCGCTTGCCTTCAAGCTCGGACTGAATGCCTACCAGATCACGCGACGACGATTTGACAGGTTTGGAAGGTTTGGTCTGGATTGTAAACGTAAAGGTCGAACCGTGCCCCACGCCGTCACTTCGTGCCCACATGGTGCCGCCCATGAGTTCTGCAAGACGCTTGGAAATTGCCAGGCCGAGTCCGGTGCCGCCATATTTGCGGGTTGTTGAGCTGTCTGCCTGACTGAAGGACTGGAACAGACGGCTCATCCCCTTTTCGCTCAGTCCAATACCAGTGTCACGGACTTTGAAAGTCAGCTCAAGCGATCCGCGTTTATTGGCGGTTTGTTCAACAGATAGAACTACTTCACCGCTTTCAGTGAACTTCACCGCGTTAGAAAGCAGATTCAGCAGGATCTGCCGCAACCGGGTCAAGTCAGCACTGATTGCAAGAGGCAGAGCGTCGTCAAATTCATAGGCCAGATCAAGCTGCTTCTCCGCGGCTCTGCCGCCTATCAGATCAAGCGCGCCTTCGATACATTCACGCAGGTCAAAAGGATGGCTCTCGATGTCCATCTGCCCGGCTTCGATTTTTGAGAAATCGAGGATTTCGTTGATTATGCCCAGTAGTGCGTCGCCACTGTCGCGGATCGTGTTGGCATAATCGCTTTGTTCGGCATCTAACTTGGTATCCATCAGGAGCCCACTCATCCCGATAACGGCATTCATCGGTGTACGGATTTCGTGGGACATGGTGGCGAGGAACGCGCTCTTCGCTTCGTTAGCAGACTCGGCCACCTCACGGGCCTTTTCGGCTTCGCGGAAAAGGCGCACGTTCTCAATGGCAATAACAGACTGATCCGCAAAAGACTCAGCCATAGCAATATCGTCGTCCGAAAACGGTATTTTTGATTTCCTGATGAAATAGAGTCCGCCCAAACACTTGTCTCCGCGCATTAACGGTATGCCAAGAAAAGCTTCAAATCCGTTTTCTTCGTGAAGCTTCTTTGCTAACCGAGGTAAGCCCTGCGACGTCAAATCGTGTACATGCATGGTTTTCCCGGACAGTAACACGGACGACAGAAAATTATCCTTCGGGTCCAACGGGTGTCGGGTTCGTCCGAAATCACGTAATAGGCCTTTTGGCGTCGCCAAAGCCACTTGCCACCAGAAACTGTCATCTGACAAAGCGGCGCCTGCCATGTCGCATGAAACAAGCCGTGTCGCGGAATTTACAATCGCCTCAAAAACAGGTGTGGTATCTGAAGGCGATTGGCTGATCACCCGCAGTACATCAGCACTGGCAGTCTGGCGCGCTAAGGAAGCCTGAGTTTCATTGAACAGACGCACGTTTTCCAGCGCGATGATAGCCTGATCCGCGAAAGATTCGGCAATGGCTACTTCGTCATCACTGAAAGCCTTCGACGTTTTCCGAATAAAGACGAGAGTGCCGAAACAGTCTTTCCCTCGCATCAAGGGTACCATCAAGAACGACTTGAATCCTTGTCGCTCTACGATTTCCGTGTCCCGCGGAGATAGTTCATCAAAGCGCGATTCATCCAATTGCAGCGTCTTGCCGCTCTGGATGACGCGGGATGGCAGGTTGTCGTCGGGATCAATTGGCAGGCGCTCAGTCCAAGTGATTTCCTCTAAACCATCCGGAGTTGCGGCCGCCACTTGCCAGTATTCAGTTTTGTTAGCCTGCATGGCAATCGACAAGTCGCAATCGATGAGAGCTGTCGCCAGTCCGACAATCTTCTCAAAAACCGGTTTGGTATCTGTCGGGGATTCCGAGATCACTCTGAGAACATCCGCACTTGCCGTTTGGCGAGAGAGTGCGACTTGCGTATCGTTGAACAATTTAGAGTTTTGAATCGCTATGATCGCCTGCGAGGCAAAAGTCTCCATCTGCTTGATTTGCTTGTCCTCAAAGGCGGCTTTATTTCGGCTGCCCATACTGATGACACCAATCGTGTCACCGTCGCGTATCAAAGGTACAGAGAGAACCGACCTGTATCCTTGCAAGTTGGACCTAAGGACCGGATCATAGTTAGGGTCCGCTTGAGTATCCTCAACGTAGTCGGCGCGCCCATATAAAAGCGCCCGGGCGGTCGCCGACGTTTCGCCCGGTTCAAATGGATGCGACTCGAGGAATTTGGCAAAACTCTCTGTGAGATTGTGCCCGGCAAAGAAATGGAATTTTCCGTCCTCGGGTTTCTTTAGCGCCACAAAAGCATCCTGTAGGCGGCAGATGCGCGACGAAACCGCTACCAACGCTTCCAAAACCGGCTCTAAAGCGTCAGGCGAACGGGAAATAACCTCGAGCACTTCGGATGTCGCCTTCTGATACCCCAGTGCCTCTTCAACTTCTGCAGTGCGGGCCTGCACTTCTTTGAACAGTCGCGTATTGTTGATGGCGATCACGGCCTGAGACGCGAAGGTTTCCAGCAGGCTGACTTGTTTGTCGCTAAACGCAGCTGCCTGCCGATGCGCCATAACAATAACGCCAACGGTTACGCCATTGCTGACCAAGGGGACACCAAGAGTGGTAAGGTAGTCCCCGATCTCAGCCGCTTTTTTCCATGTGTAAGACGGATCCCCACGCGTATTCCTAATATAGACCGTCTTGCCGTGCAGGGCCGTGCGCCCGATGCAAGAACCCTCCTCTGGAGCGATAGGGTTGTCGGACAGGAACTTGAGAAATGCATCGCTGACATTGTGGGACATGGCCACGCGGTATAGGCCATCGTCAGCATCCTTCATTGCAAAGAACGCGTATTCCGGTGAACAGATCCGCGACGAGACCTCCAGGATGGCGTCCAAAACCGGTGGAAGATCGTTCGGTGAGCGCGAGATGACGTCGAGCACTTCGGACGTCGCCGTCTGATACTTCAGCGCCTCTTCGACTTCAGCAGTGCGTTCCTGAGTTTCCCGGAATAGCCGTGCGTTCTCGATGGCGATGCTGGCTTGATTGGCAAAACCCTGAACGAGCTCGACGCTGTTTTGTTGCGGCGGTCCGGCCTCGGCCCAACCGACAATTATGACGCCCCAAATCCGCGCCTCTGCCCGGATCGGTACGGCCATCAAGCGCCGATACCCAGCCTTTCGGGCAAGCTCTGGACTGAAATACTCGGGCCCCCGCGCATCTGCTAGATGCTGGACTTCGCCGCTTTCCACGACCAATGGAGCCAGATGACCCTTGGAAGCTTCCAAGGGATAATCCGAAGTCAGTGCCTTCAAAGTAGTCTGCGGAAACCCGTATTGTGCGCAGAAATGATAGAGATTGCCGTCAAAGCGTTCGAGGACGCAGAACTGCGCTCCACAAAGTTCAGCGGATTTTTGCACGACAAGGTCAAACACAGGCTGGATGTCGGACGATGCTTCGTTGATGAGGTGCAGGATTTCAGCACTGGCACGTTCGCGCACCAATGCCTCTTCGACCTCGGCCGTGCGCGCCCGAACTTGCTCAAAAAGCCGAGTGTTATTGATAGCAATCAACGCTTGGGAGGCGAACGTTTCCAAGAGCGCGATCTGTTTTGAATTGAATGGTGCAACTTTGTCGTGGCAGAGCACGATCACACCGACCACAACCTTATCCTTGACCAATGGGACACCCAGAAGCGAGCGATACTTGCCAATACGTGCGGCTTCCTTCCAGGCGTATTCGTTAGCTTCAGTGTCCTCGTAGTAGACTGTTTCTCCTCGTGCAGCTGTTTGGCCAATGCCGCTCCCATGACCTGCCGGCACTGGGTGTGCTTTCATGAACTTCATGAAATCACTGTCAAAGTCGAGCATGATGTCAGTATGGTAAAGGTTGTCTTGCGGATTCAGGATCGAGATCGCAGCATATTTTGGCTCGCAGATCCGGCCGGCGACTCTCAGTATCTCTTTCAGCACCGGCTCCAGCTCATTCGGAGATCGCGAAATCACCGACAATACGTCTGACGTGGCAGTTTGATACTCCAGTGCCTGCGTGACTTCTTCCGTACGCTCCTCCAACTCGTGGAAAAGGTTTGCGTTGGTAATCGCGATAACGGCCTGATCTGCAAAAGTTTCCAGCAGTTTGATCTGTTTGGCGGAAAAACCCGAGACTACTGGCGCCCCAAGAGAGATAACGCCTACGACTTCACCGTTTTTAACCAGCGGAAGCCCAAGTAATGACTTGTAATCACCTACACCGCTTTCTTCTAACCAGGTGTAGGTGTCGTCCGCTTCGACATCTTCGACATAGCTTGTGCGTTTCGACAGGATCGCACGCCCGCTTACACCGTTCTCCGCTGGTGAAATCGGGTGAGCTTTGACGTACTCTGCAAAGGCCGTATCCTGTGTTAGCGTCGAGTGCACATGAAAAAGCCCATCGTCCGGGTTGAGCATCGCGACATAGGCATCCTGCAATTCGCAGATGCGCGACGCTTCTTTGAGAATGGCGTCCAGAACGGGCGATAGTTGATTGGGAGACGCTGAGATCACACGCAGAACTTCGGATGTTGAAGTCTGATACTCCAAGGCTTGCGTGACCTCCGCCGTACGGTCTTGCACCTCTCGGAACTGGCGTACGTTATCCATTGCGATCACGGCTTGGGCCGCAAAGGTTTGGACCAGAGCGACATCATCATCCGAAAATGGCGAAACTTCACGGCGATAGAGAACGATCACCCCAAGACCGGTGTCGTCTTTCATCAACGGCACCGCAAGGACCGAGCGAGCACCTTCAATCTCAACCATCTGAACCCGTTTTGGGTCACGGTCCCGGTAGTATAGTGGATCATCGGCGATATCGTCTTGGCGGATAACCTGACCATCGATCATTGGTCTGATCGCAACCAGTTCAGTGCGCGTTAATGGCTCTACGAAATCTTTGAGCGCTTCATCAAAATCAGTTCTCGCACCGATATTGGCTGGAATCGTTGCGTGCCCTTGTTCGTGGTCAGCGACACACAAGAAGGCCAGCGGTGCTTTGCACAAACGGCTTGCGTTCTCGAGAATGCTATAAAAGACAGGTTTGTCGTCATCGCGGCTGCGGCTGATGACTTCGAGTATTTCACGCGACGCTTCTTCCCGTTCAAGTCGTTCCTGAACTTCACGAAACTGGCGCGTGTTTTCGATGGCAATGACTGCATGTTTGGCGAATTCTTCAATCAACTGCACGTCAGGGTCAGCAAATGGTCGCACCTCCCGGCGGCTAACTGCGATGGCTCCGATGGCCTGATCTCCTTGCATCAGGGGGACTGTAACGCGTGACCGAATGCCTTCGATCTCAACCATCATGGCAGCTGTAGGATGGCCCGAGCGATAAAAATCCGTGTCGGTCAAATCATCGATGCGACCAACCTTACCTGTTCGTATCGCAGTGGCTATTGGAATCGATTCGTCCAACTGCCACTCGTCTCCAACATCAAATTCGGTTCTCTGATGCCCCCAATTCGCCGCCAACCGCCCGTGGGTCCCTGCTGCGTTGATCAAAATAAGGACCGCCTGATCTGCATCACATACCCTGGTGGCCTGCTGAAGCACTGAATCAAAGACGCGCGCATCGTCATCACGGCTTTGGCTAATGACCGTTAGAATTTTCTGTGTTGCCGCCTGACGCTCCAACTGCGTGTGCAGTTCATTCAATTGTCGCGTGTTATCCAAGGCGATCACGGCTTGGGCGGCGAAGCCCTCAACCAGAGAGATCTCGTCGTTTGTAAATGCGCGAACCTCACGTCGGTAAATCCCGATGACGCCCACGGGCGTGCCATCTGCCGACATTAGTGGGACCGTCAGAAATGACCGGACACCTTCTTCGTCTACAAGTTGACGGCGCCATGGGTCGCCTTTGATATACTGGTCAGTCAGGCGCAAATCGACATTGTGAATGACGCTTGCCTCGCGCACGGATTCCGCAATCTGGAGATGTGAGTCTAGTGACCAGCGATCTACGCCGACCTCGTAGGTCGCCAATTGATCACCGAAATGGGCCGCATATTCAAGGTGGGTTCCTGCTTCATTCAAAAGGCTTAGTGTGGCGACATCCGTTTCGCAAAGCCGGGCCGTGTTTTCCAGGATCGTCTGGAACACCGGCGTCTCATCTTCCCGCGATCGGCTAATTGTCTCGAGAACTTCACGCGTGGCGCCTTCGCGTGCCAGACGGATCTGCAATTCGCGAAATTGGCGAACATTCTCAATGGCGATTACCGCTTGGGCGGCAAAGGTTTCGACGAGCTTGACCTGATCGTCGGTATAGGGCCGCACCTCGTCTCGCGCCAACATCAAGCATCCGATTGCACCGCCATCCACCTTTAGAGGAACAAACAGATTGCTGCGGCACCCATGCTTGTCGACAATCAGCTTGAACCGCTCATCGCCGGACTTGTGGAATTCAGTGTCTCCCATATCCACAACACGTTTGGTCTTGCCGCTGAGGATTGTTTCAGTCACCAGAGAATTGCCCGGCTCCATCGTGTATTTTCCGTCGCGCCAGAGCTGCTGAATGTCAGGGTGCAGGTTAACACTGGCCACGAGCCGCTGAAGTGTGTCGCCTTCCTGTCCAAGAACCAGACCAGCAAAAACAGCGTCGCAAAGGTCTTTGGCAAGCTCAACAATCAGATCGCAAACCGGCTGAACGTCGTCCTTGGTCACAGAGATCGCCTGCATCACCTGAGCGGTGGCTTCAAACCGCGCCTGTTGATCAGCTGCGCTTAACTCCGAACTTGGCGCAGATGATGGCGCGGGACTTATCGAGGTCCCTGATGCCTTTTTGTCGCCCAACTGCGCCCAAACTCCCACGTCAATTCTGACTAACAACTGTCCGGAGTTTAGAGAGCATGTTATAGAAGTCACTGGAATTCTTTACCGATGATGCCCTTTGCATTCATGCACGCGCGAGCACGGCCCACTTAGCTCGGATCATCCGGCTGGTCAGCGCGATGAATCAACAGTGTAGTGCCAAGGCGCTGGATAGACTTGTAGGCCTTACTGTTCTGGCACTCCATATGCGACTCGAAAACGTCAGGACGTTCGATCTCTGAAGCGCTCCACCGAGCGTCATTGCTTAAACCCAGACTTCTGTTGGCGAAAGGCAGCATGTGCTGGACACGCAAGCCCCTGTGAACTCTCTGGGAAGATGCACTGCGAAGTGTACTGCTCGCTTAAAAGGACGGCAGGCATGTTCCCATCTCGGCCATCGAAGCAAAGGAAATGTTGCAAATGTCGGAACGGCCGCTTTCAAGAAGCTGATTAGTTAATCATGGTTCAAGCTCAATGTCCGGTTTGGGCCGGTAGGTCTGGGCCAAAAAACGACGTTTACAAACGCCTTAACAGTTATCAATGAGCGCGTTAGGCGGGCTGTTCCGATAGGATTTCTTCGCGCGATCTGAAGCACATCGCGGAGGAACCGATCTATGTCCTCGCGTTGGGTGTGGTGGTTGTTGAACGCACAGCGAAGCCCATGTTTGCCTTTCACCGTTGTATCCGAAGGCATAGCGAGCCCGCGCTCCTGAATCCGAAGCATGATTTCGGTGTTAAGTGCTTTGGCTGCGTTTTCGTCTGCCGCTAGATGCCGGAAACACACAATGTTGAGCTCGACAGGAGCGACAAGTTCCAGAAGCGGATGCGCCTCTACTTGCGCGGCCATGTAGCGCCCAAAGCCTATGTCTTGCGCAATGAGCCGCCCGAACTTCGTCGTACCCTGTTCCTTGAAAGCCATCCAGATTTTCAACGCGCGAAAGCTGCGGCTAAGATCCAGACCGTAGTCAGCGAGGAACTTCCCGGCAATCATTCCGCGCTCCTGGAGTTGCAGGTAGGGGCCGTGCATCTCGAATGTTCTGAAATGCGCATCGGGGTCCTTGATCAATACAGCGCCAGCGTCAAAGGGAGTGTGCAGCCATTTGTGGGGATCAATGGAAACGGAGCCGGCGCGTTCGATCCCGGCGACCAGATGGGCGTGGTCGGGGGCAAGACGCAATACACCGCCGATGCACCCATCAACGTGGAACCACAGGTCCTCACGCTCACACAGCGTGGCGATCGCGGTCAGATCGTCAATCGCACCGGTGTTTGTCGTTCCAGCCGTTCCAATCACGCAAACAGGTTGCATCCCGTTCGCGCGATCTTGCTTGATTGCCTCTTCCAGCGCATCGAGCCGTATTCTTTGGTAGTCATCGCTCGCGATCTCTACCAGCGCCTTGGCGCCGAGGCCCAGCGTCTCCAACGCCTTCTGGTGGCAACTATGGGCCTGATCGGAGGCGTAAAACCTAATTGGCTTATCCAGCGCGGCAATACCATCCTGGCGAACGTCATATCCGGCGGTGAAATTGCGGATCACGGTATGCGCCACAAGATTTGCCATTGAACCGCTGCTGGTTAGAGTGCCGCTCGCACACTTGGGAAACCCCGCAATTTCCTTTAGCCAATCGACAACTTGCTGTTCGACCTGCGCCGCTCCTGTGTTGCCACCCCCAAGATTGCTGCCCTCTACGGCCGCAAGAAAATCACCCAAAGCGCCGGTGAAGTTGCTGGCACCCATATACCACCCCCAGAAACGTGGATGGATATTGCGCATGGGATATGCGCGCACGGTCGCCCGATTTTCATCGTAGACCTGCTCCAGAGGCGAGGGATGTTCCGGCAAACCAGACTGGAACGTGGTATGGACATCGTCGGTCATGGGTCTCCAAACAGGACGCTCTCGCACCTGTTTCAGATGCTCGATGGCCTCATCGACCATCCTGTGGGCGAGCGCGCAGCTGGCCTCCCAATCGTCCGGATCAAGAGTTAATCTATTGGATTTCACCATCAACAGCGTCCCTTTTGTTTAGAGAAAAAGGGTGCGCGATAAACGTATTCAGTGCGACCGTTCTACGGCCTTGTTGAATCTCCAACAGATGGATATTTCTGTTGGGGCGATGGCGGATCGGAAGGCCTCTGCGTGCGCCTCTTTTTGATTGGCGAAACAGCTTTGTTGTCCGCAGAGCTACCACCCGATCATGGAAGATGCTGCACTTGCGCCTACGTCCACTTCTAGGAACGATGCATTGCAGTGATGGAGGCATCGACGACCGTCGGCTTTGGGCCGTGCTTGAGGTCATCAAAATGGTGGCCAGGGGCCTTGCAGCGCTATCTCTGATGACGGCTTTGGAACCCTGAGCTGCCGTAATCACACTTCGATCTTTTGCAAGTGCGGCACGTCGCGATCCGCGCAATCCGGACTTTTAGAACGAGTTGGCAGGAAGCAGGTGAGCGGAGGAACACAGACGTTCGGCTGAGTTCATATGTGAGAAAAAATGAAGACGAATTTCGTTTCTGCGCCTTGGGTCGGGCGATTGAAAGTAACCGCTTAATTGCTTCTGCAAAGGTAAACCGATGGCGAGAACAGCGGAAAATAATGTACTTTGTCAGAAAGCCAATTTGCTGATGTGAGGAACGTCGTGACCTCTGAGAACACGCTAATTTATCTGTCTGACAAGGATCTCGGGGGTTTGGGCATCCAAACTTCTGAAGTTGCCGATGCCATCGAATCCGCCCTAGTAGCCAAAGTAGAAGGAAAGCTTCGCGCTTCTCCGAAAACAGTCATCTTGCCCGGCGACGGGCGCTACGCAATGTCTACCTTAGCAATGGGAGATGATGGTTTCATCGTGACCAAGCAGGTCACAGTGTGTCCGGAAAATCCGGCAAGTGGTCTTCCCGCGATTAACGGTGCAATCATGGTTATGGATGCGCAAACCGGACTACTTCGCGCGGTCTTGGGAGCGAATTGGATTACAGCAGTCAGAACAGCGGCTCTGTCAGTGGTGGCGGCGCGTAGGCTTGCTGACCCTCATGCCGAGACCGTGGCTTTTGTGGGCGCGGGCGTGCAAGCGCACGCCCATCTTGCTGCGTTTTCAGATCTATTTCCCTTGAAACGAATCCGCGTGTTCGGGCGAGGTAAGGAGAATGCCGACAAGCTTTGTCGTTATGCACGAAGCCTGGGACTGGACGCTGAATCATGCACCAGTGCAAAAGGCGCCCTGAATGATGCAGATCTGATAGTGACATCGGTAACTTTGGACTACTCAATCGAACCCTTTTTGGACGGCCGATGGCTGAAACCGACTGCCTTTGCGGCGATAACGGATGTCTGCATTCCGTGGATTCCAGCAGGTATGGCTGCTTTCGAAATGGTAATTGTCGACGACCGGCTACAGGAATTGGAAAGCGACAAGCCGATGTTGCCATATAAGAAAATTGCTGGCGATTTGGCGGAATTGGTCACCGGTAAAGTCGACATTCGCCTGCGCAACAAACCGGCCGCTTTTGCATTCAGAGGGATTTCATTGGGGGATTATGCTGCTTCGGTTCTCGCGGTTCGCCGGGCCTCCGAAATGCCCGTGAAGTGATACCAAAGACATAAATATGCACTTTGAAATAAAAGTTGAAAGGCTCGCTTTGGGCGGTCGTTCTCAGCAATCTGACTTGTACAGCGAATTCACATTTTGTGCCTTTGATCTAGTAGTCAAGATCTCTCATAAACCGGTGGCGACGCATCGGGGAAACAGGCCAATCGCGTTTCATTCGCTTTGAACAGCGGATGTCACGTCTCCGACGACTCCGGGTTTCAGGGGCGGATGCAAACCCAAAAAAAATTGCGTCGAGCGTACCGGGTGACTGACATATGCGACGTGACATTGCAGGTTCCTTTTGTGTATGTGTCAAGCTTGGCTCGTCTCAGGGAACTCGGCCACGGACGTGATCCGCCTGAACCCGTAAGTCATCCATAAGTCGCTTGGGCAATCACCCAATTTCAGGCATATTGATAAGCAGCGGCACGACCATTTCGGAGACAACATGACCGCCCCTTCGTCCATCTTCGCCGACAAGCTTCGAAGCCATCGAGCTCGCGACGGTATCGACGGCCGCATGTCACAGGAACAATTGGCTGCTTTGCTGGGATTAAGTGTAGATGCGGTCAGCAAATATGAGCGATCACTGTCGTACATCCGAGGTGACCTGGAGCACCTTTTAGTAGAAAAACTCGGATGGACGCGGGATGAAGTTGTGGCTTGCCGCGAGGATTGGGAAAGCTGTTCGAGTGGAACGCATGCGTCCTACCGGGTTCTTCGCGAACATGAAGTGGCGCTGGAATACGGATCTATCGAGTTTGCCGATGCCGCCGTTCAGGCCTTGGAACTCGAAAGTGCTCATGAGTTTCCCGACGGGTTTTCCGCCTGCGACCCCATCTGGGCGGAGATCTTAAAGGATGGGGCGATGTCCGGCGTATATGTCATGATTGGAGATGAGTTGGCCGCTCATATCTCGCTTATTTTCCTGGATGAAGACTTGGAAACCAAGTTCCGTGAGTGCCGGCTGGTTGAAGCTGAATTTAGTCTGGAATCCTTTCGACGCCCGGTTCTTCCTGGCGACTATTTCGGCTATTGCGCCGGCGTCTACATCGCGCAGGGGCATCAAAATTCTGCGCTTCATCTGCTAAATGGGTTTGTGAAAGTACTCGAAGATCTCGTGATAAGGGAAGTCTATCTAAAAGATCTAGCCGCCATCGCCGCAAGCCCAATAGGGCATCAGCTGTGCAAGGATCTGAGTTTCCAATTCATCGGCCCACACGTTGACGCTACAGGTCTCGAATTCTGGCACCTCGCCGGGGAAAACATACTCTATTCTCTCTTTGCTCGACGCAGCCCTATGCTCAAGAAGGCATATGCTGACCGTTTCGAAAGTACTTAACTACCGTCTGACAATTTATCGTATCGATAAAGTCCAGCTCAACGGTTCAACCCTAGGTGTTTCGTGAAACAGCATTTTGTGAAACGCTACGTTGATGTGGCCAAAAAACCGAATGTCCGGTTCGGGCTGACTTCGTGCGTGGGTCGCCGTGGGCCCAATGTCAGGTTGTTCGCGGTCCAGACTTCGTTTGGCCTTCCTGCTTTGCGCTTGCAGCGAATGTCTCCTTCTGACGGTCCGCACTGCAGCATCGCTAATCCTCGGGCAATGGCAGCAATTGGCCGGAGCATTATTGCATCAGGCATCTGTCATATGCTGGACCAGTGAGGTCAGCTGTCTGTCGCAGTAGCCATCTTCCCAAGCCGTTTTGGTGCGGTCATGCATCAACTGGATGAAATCAGCGGGCGCATTAAGTGAGAGATAGGTCTTCAACGCATCCTCTTGCGCCATCGCGTAAACCTTCAGGGAAGCTTCCGCACTGTCGTAATCCTCAAACGGAACAGTTCTGGCAAAGAGATCATGGTAGTCATTGACCAGTTTGATCGTGGCAGGGAGTTGGTCGGCATAAACCTGCATCGGGATGCCCGCTTTTTGGCAGACAAGTGCACCGTAGATCATTCCGAACATGAACCCCTGTCGAACCGTGAAGAGGCCGGCAAAGAGCGCGGCAAGTGCAGTTGGTTTCTCTCCGACATGGGCGGACTTTCCACCCAGTTCTCTGATGATACTGCCATAGCGGTCCCAGGTTCCGGCACTGCCCACCGTAAGGATTGTGGTTTCGTCACCACCAATGCCGGAAGGGTAGGCATTGATCATGCCCAGCATGTAGCCAGCCCCCTGTCCCTCAAGGATGGCGACCAGTCTATCGGCATCCGAGGTATCGCCCGTGCTCATGTCACAGATGGTCTTACCCTTTAGCGAGACGCTCAGCCCGTTGACCAGTTCAATAGTTTTCTTGTGGCTCTTGATACAGATGATGACAAAATCAGACGCCGCAATAGCATCATTCGGTGAAGAGCAGATCGTGGCTCCAGCCTCAGCAAAAACCTCTGCCTTTTCCGATGTGCGGTTCCAAACGCTGACTTCGTGGCCTGCCTTGAGCAAGCAATGCGCCAGCGCTGAGCCCATATTGCCCAGTCCCAAAACAGCAATTTTCATGATGTTTGTCTCCGGTGGTCGCCAATGAATTACTGCACCAGCATGCGCCGGCATCGGGGGACCACATAGTTGTAAATTATTCTATATTGTTAGAAGATCTTACTTATGGATTGGCGCACACTTCCCTCTTTGACATCTCTCAGAGCCTTCGCCGCCGCTGCCGAGTTTCGAAATCTGACCCGGGCGGCAGAGGCACTGAACGTGACCCATTCCGCAGTCAGCCAGCAAATCCGCGGGCTCGAACAACATCTCGACACTCGGCTTATCACTCGTACCCGACATGGCATTTCTCTGACATCGCAAGGCGAATTCCTGTCAGCTGGCCTGCTTGAAGCCTTCGCTGAAATGGCCTCCGTGACCGAGAGCGTGTCGAGTGCAGAGGCGGTTCGACCGTTGGTGGTTAGCGCGACTCCGATGTTTTCAAGCGCGTTCCTTATGCCGCGTCTGTCGACGTTTATTGACGAATTCCCCAATATCGAGTTGAGGATCGATTCAACGATCCAAGCTGTCGACCTCAAGCCGGGCGGAATTGATATGGCCATCCGATATGGAACAGGTCGCTGGCAAGGGCTTGTCTCGCAGGTGCTGCTGCCAGGCTGTCTGACGGTCGTCGCGTCCAGCGAACTCATCGGAAACCGGGTGCTCACGAATCCTGCAGAATTGCTTGATTTCACACTTCTTCAGGAACAAGGGTCAGTCGAATTTGACCTGTGGTTAGAAAAAGTCGGAATTCCGACCGACGCCGACCGGAGAGTTGTCCGCGTGCCGGGCAATATGCTGCTGGATGGCATCCGTCGCGGTGATGGTATCGGGGCGACGGTACCGGCTTTTGTTTCTGACGAGTTGAAGTCGGGACAACTCGTGGCGCTGTTCGACGATCCAATACCGCAGATCGGCTACTACCTTGTCACGTTGCCGGGCCCGGTTCGACCAGCGGCAAAGCTGTTCATGCGGTGGCTCTCGAAATCAATTACCGAATATGAGAAAAGCCTTTTCCGATGGACGCCCTCTCACTTGCTGTAGGCAGTAAAGAGCACCGACTACAGTCAAATTGGGTCTGACATACCGTATACGACTGTGCGTACAGGGCGCGAATTGGCGCCGGATATGATCATGTTCCCGCAACTTGGCGTTCATAATCCACACCATCATGCCAACCGAGCGATTTGGTGACGTTCAGGTTGTCGTCTAAGTCCCATTCTTCCCAGCCCGAGAAACGAACATGGTTGCCAGTCTCTTTATGATGGCCTTCGAAAGTCCACGCATAGACCATATGGTGATCGGCGACGAGAACCGCGTCGAGGCTAAGAACGAGGTCAGGGAAGTCAGCCATAAATCCCGCCGCCATGTCGCCAATCTCCGCCTGGCTCTCCATTGGGTCGCCACCGTTCATTATCATGATTGTATGTTCAGCATATCTTCCGGCGACATCGCCAGATGCCCGGTTTGTCCAAGCAGCGCAATGGTCTTGAGCTATGCGGTGGGCGGTTTGTACATCAGGTGTCATCTATATCTACATGTCCAAAAAATCGCGAAATATATGGTTACAGAAACGTTAGTCGGGTCTCTAAAAGCAATCAAGCTTGCTAAACAGCGCTTCTCAACGTTTGCAGGTTTGTTTGCCTCACTGCCATCCGCTCATTGAAATTTCTGCGTTTTGAACGAGCGGCAGCTTTCGGGAAGCCGGTGGGTGAACTCTGAGAGATATCGAATGTCGGCTGTGGGCCGCCAACGAATGCGGCCCGTAGTAGTCAGATTTCAATGGCCTCTGCTATGGCAAGTGCATCCTCAAGCTCAACACCGAGATACCGAACGGTGCTGTCCATCTTAGTATGCCCAAGCAAGAGTTGTACCGCGCGCAAATTGCCTGTCTTCGTGTAAATTTGAGTGACCTTTGCCCGCCGCATTGAATGTGTGCCATATGCGCTTGCTTCCAAACCTATAGACGTGACCCAATCACGCACGATCCGCGCACACTGGCGCGTTGAAATGTGTAAACGCTCATGGAAACGCCTTGGCCAAAGGTATTCAGATCCGACCATGAGATTGTCTTCCATCCACCTTTCGACTGAGCTTCGAGTTCCTTCAGAAACCTCGAAACGGACCGGCTTCTGAGTTTTGCTTTGCAACACCGAAGCCCGCTCCTTGACCTGACTAGAAGCCATTATGTCTACGACTTTCATTTTCACCAAGTCACAGCCGCGCAACTTACTATCGATGGCCATATTGAAGAGAGCGAGGTCGCGATGGTTCACTGCGAGTTCTAACCTTACTCGAATTGCCCAGACGTGTTTGGGTTTCAACGGCCGTTTCTGACCGACGATGCGTCCCTTGTTCCAAGCTAAGCGAAGAGCGCGAATGGCAGGTAAGTTTGGTGTGTCCATAACTGATCCTCCGATCCGCCATGCCCGCCCACAACGACAACCCGACGTTGACGAAAGAGGATATCACAAGATGCCGCGTTGCCGCCGAGGTTGGCTGTGAGCCCTACCTCTCAAATGCCGCAAAGTGAAATTCTGGTAGGTATGCCTATAGCAGACCATGGTCGCAGTAAGGCATGCTTATCACCGCAGATTTCACAGGACAGAGTTACTTACGCGCTGCGGGCGCCAGCGTCAAAGACGGAGTACATGCACCGAACATTGAGCGTGTCGAACGACGAGAGCGGCTGTTGAACCCAAAAAGAACTCTTTCATTCCAGGTTTGTGCGAAGCAAGGACGATAAAATCGATGCGATGTTTGTTTGCGTACTCGGTGATTGCTCGGCCAGCTGATTGGCTCTCGATCAAGACCGAAGAGATTTCTGCTTCTTCTTTCAGGCGTTCAGCTAAGCGTGTCTTTGCTTTTTGAAAGGATTTTTCTGCAATCCCTTCATCCATATAGTACATTACTTGTCTGTTTGGTGGTTCGTGAATATGTGCTGCTGTGATTTTTCCGCCTTCGGATACAAGGGCATATGCCGCGGACAATGCATGTTCACTGATGCCGTGTTCCAGAGACAGCGCGACTAGGATATTTTTGTACATTTCAGACTTCTATTTTCAGATTTAGGATTTCCGCTGCGAACTAGTCTCTCCCACGTCATGGTTGAGAGAGCGCCCTTGCACCCCAATCATTGGAGTGGGGTGCGTGCATTTGTCTGACGTCAGCGCCTACCGGACAGATTTGGGGTTTGAGCAACGGAGGATTTCTGGTTCATCGAAGCCGTTAAG